>JBKJNL010000305.1:0-3190 GCA_046593615.1 Myxococcota bacterium
TTCCGCGTCGGCAACCTCTACCTGAACCGCGGCAGCACCGGCGCCCTCGTCGAGCGGCAGCCGTTCGGCGGGTTCCAGATGAGCGGCATCGGCACAAAGGCCGGCGGACCCGGCTACCTGGTGGCGTTCGGCGACCCCCGCGTCGTCACCGAGAACACCATGCGCCGCGGCTTCACACCCGACCTCGAGAACTGAGCGGGTTCGGAGCCGGCACCCTGGGGCACGTCTGGGGCACATCTGGCGCCACGGGCTTGCCGCCGGCGACCCCAACGGGTCCGTGGTGATCGCGGCGCCGCTGGGCGTCGGATGTCGCAAAGACGCCCCGCTTCAACCAAAAAGCCACAGCCCGCCGCGCCGGCAGGGCCGCCCAGAAGGCATCCGGCTGGCTGATCGCGCAGCACGAGGGCCGGCACGATCGACGCAGAGCGCCCCCTCGGGCCAGTCGGCTCGCGGAGGTCGCAGTGGAAACAATCGAGGCCTACGCGTCCCGCGAAGCGGCCATCACCGAAGACATCGCGCCGCTGGCCCTGGGCACGCGGGTGGGCGCCTATCGGGTCGAGCGCGTGCTTGGCGAAGGCGGCATGGGCCGCGTCTACGTCGCCGAGCACGTTCACATCGGCCGCCGCGTGGCCCTCAAGATGCTGCGTCGCGACCTGGCGAAAAACCCCAACGCCGTCGACCGCTTCTTCGTCGAAGCCCAGGTGGTCAACCGCATCCGCCACCCCGGCATCGTCGAGGTCACCGACCTGTTCGTCGCCGACGGCATGCCCTGCATCGTCATGGAGCTGCTTGAAGGCCGAACCCTCGCCCTCGAGATCGCCAGGGGCCCCGTCGACCCCGCTCTCGTCGTCGAAATCGCCACCCAGATCGCCGAGGCCCTCACCGCGGCCCACGCCCACCAGGTCATCCACCGCGACCTCAAGCCCGACAACGTCGTGTTGCTGCGCGAGCAGCGCGACGCGCCTGATCGCCCGCAGGCCGATCGCCCGCGGGCCAAGGTGCTCGACTTCGGCGTGGCCAAGCTCAACGACCACACCCAACACGGTGCGGGCCCCAACGGCGCGCCCCACAAGCAGACGGCCGCCGGCGCCATCGTCGGGACCCCCGAATACATGGCGCCGGAGCAGCTGGCCGGCAAAGGCGTCGACGCCCGCACCGACGTCTACGCCCTCGGCGTCGTGCTCTACGAGTGCCTGACCGGCGTGCGTCCCTTCAGCGGCCAGGGCTTCGGCGACCTCGTGGTGCAGCACCTCACCGTGCCGCCGCCGGCGTTTTCCCACCTGCTGTGCGTGCCGGCGCCGCTCGAGACGCTGGTGATGCAGATGCTCGCCAAGGATGCGCGCAACCGACCGCAGTCCATGGGCGCCGTCGTCGAGCAGCTGCGCACCGTGCTCAAGGTCGACGCGCCGGTGATCGTGAAGCGCCGCCCGCCGGTGCAGGCCCTGTTCGCCGGCGCCGCGGCGCTGGTGGCGGCCGTGACGACCATCGGCGTGTTGGCGGCGTCGGCGGCGGCTCCACCGACGTTGACGGATCCGACGCCCTCGGCGGTCGTCGCCGATCGCCTCGATCAGGGCGCCACGCTCGCCGCGGCGGTGCTGGATGCATCGGTTGAGCGGGCACACGGCCAGCGCGTCGACGTCATCACGCCTCCCGCCAAGACGAATGCCGCGACGACAGCGCTGACGACCGCAAGCACGACCGCGACGACAACGACTTCGGCGATGTCGCCGGCAGCGGGGTCAAAGGCGGTCGTGAAAAAGGCGCCGACGAAGCGGCTGTCGAAGCGGGGCGTGATCGATCCGTTCGCGGGGAGCCCGCGGTGATCGCGCTGCTGCTCGTGCTCTCGCTGTCGTCCGCCGACCCCCAGAGCCCCGAGTTGGTCGAGGCCCGCCGCCACTTTGACGACGGACGCGCCCAATACGACCTCGGTCGCTTTGAAGCCGCGCTGTCGTCGTTCGAGCGGGCCTGGCAGGCCAAGCCGCTGCCGGCCTTTTTGTTCAACATCGGGCAGTGCCATTTCCAGGCGCAGCGCTTCGACCGCGCCCAGTTCTTCTACGAGCGCTACCTCGAGCTCGAGCCCGGCGCCGCCAACCGTGTCGTCGTCGAAGAGCTCATCGCCGAGGCCCGCTCCCGCCAGGGCCTGCCGCCGCAACTGGCGCCGGCCAGCCGCGCCGGCCGCACCCCGGATGCCACGCCCACGGCGACCGCCCCGTCGGGCGAGCGCCCGTCGTGGTCCGGCTCGAGCAGCCGCGCCCGTACCGCCGAAGTCGCAGACGGTGCAGACGGCGGCGACGCAGATGGCGACGTTGACGTGCCGTGGTTGTGGATCGGCATCGGCGGCGCCACCGCGGCCCTCGTCGGCGGCGCGGTGCTGGTGTTGATGCTCAACCCGCAACAGCCCGCGAGCGGTTCCCTCGGCACCCTCGACGGGAGAGGGAATTGAGGCGCCTGCTGTTCGGCGCGACTGTGCTCCTTCCAGTCGGGCTCGCGAGCGGCTGCGACGCGCCGGAAGGCGCGATCGTCCACCTCATCCTGCCCGACCAGCAGCAGATCGATCGCGTGCGCGTCAGCGGCGTGGCCGACGGCGATGAAGCCTTTGAGCCGGGCTTTTTCCCCGAGCCGCCGCGCGAGCTCGACGCCGAGGGTGAGACGCTCACAGTCCTCGTCGACGAAGAGCTCATCGGCGAAGACCTCGTGCTCTCGTTCGAAGCCCAACGCGGCAGCGATGTGCGGGCCACGGGCAGCGGCACCATCGACGTCGCCCGCGATCGGCTGGTCGACCTTGAGGTCCAGCTCAGCGGTCGCATCGGCTGACACCCGACGACGGCGCGTCGCGACGACGGCGACGCCTCCGTGGAGACGACAACGGGCGCGGTTTCGAGCGTCGTTCGCTCCCTCCCACCGGCCCCGATCTTGCTCAACGATCGACATGACCCGGGAGCGAAATCCTGTGACCGCCAAGACCAAGCCGTTTTCTCCGTTGAAGAACCACTGGCGCGACGAAGACGTCGCCGAAGCCAGCAACGTGCTGCAACTGGACCGCTTCGAGGTCGACGAGCGCGACGGCGACGGTGAGTGGGCGACCCTCGTGGTGTTGCCCCTGTTCTCGCCGGATGAGCCGCCGACCGGCTGAGCACGGCTCATCTGATCGCAGCGCTTTTGGCGATGTCCGATCGTCCAGTGCGGCAAG
>JBKJNL010000434.1:0-2905 GCA_046593615.1 Myxococcota bacterium
ACTGCCTGCACCCGGGGGTGGTCTCGACCAAGCTCTTGCGCGAGGGCTTCGGCATGAACGGCCCCGACAGCCACGAAGACGGCGCGGCCACCAGCGTTTTGCTGTGCACCGACCCGTCGCTGGCGACGACGACCGGGCAGTACTTCGTGCGCCAGAAGTCCGCGCCGCTGGGGGCGGGGGCCAAAAACGCCGACCACATCGCGCGACTGTGGGCCGGCAGCGCGCGCCACACCGGCGTCACGTTTTCATGACGACGCCAGAAGCTGTGGAGCCTCGCGTCAGCGAGCGCGCAGCTTGTGCTCGACGCGGTCCATGACGATGGCCGCGACCTTGTCTTTGCCGGTGCGGCGGTCGAGCGTGTCGATGTGCGGCACTCCCGTTGGCGACGTCACATTGATCTCGGTCAGCACGCCGCCGATGACGTCGAGGCCAACGAAGAACAAGCCGTGGGCCCGCAGCTCGGGCGCGAGCCGGGCGCAGATGCGGCGGTCGTCGTCGTCGATGACAGCTTTGGCGGCGGAGCCGCCGACGTGGAGGTTGGCCCGCACGTCATCGCCCTGGGGTACGCGCATCAGCGCCGCGATGGGCTCGCCGTCGACGACGATGACGCGCTTGTCGCCCTCTTTGACGCGCGGCAGGTACTGCTGGGCGATGGCCGGGCGCATGCCTTCGCCGGTCAGCAGGTCGATGGCGCTCTTCAGGTTCTTGTCGGCCTTTTCGAAGACCATCACGCCCATGCCACCCATAAAGGCCAGCGGCTTGATCACGGCTTTGCCCTCGGCCTCGAAAAACGCCTTGAGCACGTCACGCCGCGAGGTCACCACCTGGCGCGGCACCAGCTCGGGGAAGCGCAGCGCGAACAGCTTCTCGTGGCACACGCGCAGCGACGACGGATCGTTCAACACCAGCGTCTTTTTCGGATCGTGCTGGTCGAGCAGCATGCAGGCGTACAGGAAGAGGTCATCGACCGGCGGGTCTTTGCGCATCCAGATGACGTCGACGTCGTCGAACGAGACGTCTTGTGCTTCGTGCTTCGTGAAAAACGTGCCGCGTGCGTTGGTCTCGTTCAGCACCACCCGCGCCGCGCGGGCCCGGCCCGAGCCACCCGCCGACGCACCCGTGCCCGCGCTCAGGTCCTTGAGCTCGCAGACGAGATTCTCGACGCCGCGGGCCTGGCTTTCGCGCAGGAACGACACCGTGGTGTCGCCGTCGGGGTTCACCAGCTCGATGGGGTCCATTACATACAGAAAACGCATATTGACCGGTCTTTCAGGACTTCAGGTTGACTTTTTCGGCGTCGGTCAGCTTCGACGGCGCGCGATCATAGGCAGCGAGCGCGAGATAGAGGCGGGTGGCCGACACGACGAGGAATGGGGCCACCAAGGGCAGAAACGACGCCAGCCAGGCCATGGCGCCGAAGCCGACGAAGATCGCCTTTTGTGCGAGAATCGGCTTGAAGCGCGCACTTGGCTGTACGGCGTGACGCACGAGGCTGCGCGAAATATATTCATAGGCGAAGAACAGCCAGGTCCAGACGAACGACAACGGCGTGGCCACGATGGCCGCCGGCGTGAACGACAACAGCCACAGCGGGATGGCCACCGCGCCCCACACCAAAAGCCGCAAGACGGTCGCGCCCAGCTCGCGCACGATGCCGCGGGCCACTGTGGCCGCGGCGAACGGCGGGCCGACGTTGCGGCCCACGTAGAGCTCTTCGGTGCGCTCCGAGAGCAGGTCGTAGAACGGGTCGCAGACGACGGAGCCGGCCATGACGGTGGCCACCAGCGCGCCGGCGATGACGACGATGGCGACGATGACGTGGATGAGGGTCGACAGCAGCGTCGCCCAGCTCTCGGTCGACGTCGGGGTCAACCACGCGCCGAGCGGGCTGGCGACGTGTGCAAAGCCGAGCCAGGCAAACAAGATGAAGAGCCCGAGGTGCACGAACATCGGCACCACCGACAGCACCAACAGCCTGCGGTCGGCAAAGACGACGCCGACGCCGCCGAACACCGCTTTGACGCCGCTCCACACGCGGGCCGGCGTCGATCCGCCGCCGACGTCGGCGAGACTCATTTTTTTCTCGGTGGCCATGGCCTGTACGTTCCTTTAGGCGAGGCGTCGCCGCAAGCGCCACTGTCTGGTCTGGCAACCGTGCCCGTGTCTGTGAGTCAGGAGCCTCGATGAGCACCGTCAACCCGAGTGAACGCGACGACCCCGGCGAGCCACTGCGCGCCGTCGACGACCTCGTCGGCTTCTTTGCCAGCGCCGAGAAACCCCGCGAGCGCTTTCGCGTCGGCACCGAGCACGAGAAGTTCGGCTTCATCCGGACGGTCGGCATCGAGAAGCACCCGCCGCTGCCCTACGACGGCGACAACGGCATTGAAGCCATCCTGCTGGCCATCGCCAACGACGCCGGCGAGACCCGGTCCGGCAAGTGGACCCCCGCCTTTGACAACGGCCGCGTCATCGCGCTGTTCCGCAAAGACGCAAACGGCAAGGACAACGCCAGCATCACCCTCGAGCCGGGTGGTCAGTTGGAGCTCTCCGGGGCACCACTTTCAACCGTCCATCAAACCTGCAGCGAGACCCACTCGCACCTGAAGCTGCTGCGCCGGCATTGCCTGGCGCGCGGCGTCGGCTTCATCGGCATGGGCTTTCATCCCACGGCGACGTGGGAGGAAATCCCCATGGTGCCCAAGAGCCGATACAAGATCATGGCCCGCTACATGCCGACCGTGGGCAAGCGCGGTCTTGACATGATGAAGCGCACGGCGACCGTGCAAGCAAATTACGATTGGTCGAATGAAGCCGACATGGTCGCCGTGCGCTTCATCATGTCAAGACCGCGCTTGCCCACGGTCGGCATGTAGCGGGCCATGATCTTGTATCGGCTCTTGGGCAC
>JBKJNL010000437.1:0-8990 GCA_046593615.1 Myxococcota bacterium
CCCGTGCAGCCGGATCAAGCGCAGCCCGCGGAGCCGGCGACGACGTCGACAGCGGGGTCGTGGCCACCCGCGTGACGTTCCGGTCGATGTCGTCGTCGGACAGCGACCGGAACGTCACGCGGGTGGCCACGACCCCGCTGTCGACGTCGTCACCGGCTCCGCGGGCTGCGCTTGATCCGGCTGCACGGGCGCCCCGCCAGTCGACGCACCAGCCCGTCCAGACCGTGTGGCTCTTGCCCGAGAGAGCGCGCAGCATGCGGCGGGCGTCGTCGTCGTCGGTGGGCTTGCTCATGATGTGCGGGCCCAGGGCGACGGTGGTGTCGGCGGCGACGACGGCGCCGGATCCGGATCCGGGGTGGTCGGCCAGCCCGACCGGCCGGAGGGCGACGTGGGCCACGACGGCGTCGGCCTTGCGGCGGGCCAGGCGCAGCACCAGGGTCTCGGGATCCTCGTCGGGCAGGGGCGTCTCGTCGACGTCGGCAGCGCGGACGATGACGTCGAAGCCGGCCGCCTGCAGCAGCGCCAGGCGCCGCGGAGAAGCCGAAGCCAGCACGATCATCACGCCGGCACTCTCGTCCGTGGATCGCCACCGCCGCAAGTGAACGCGCGACCGGCCGACGGGCACCCAAACAAGCACGAAGAGAGGCTGGCGCACGGGCACCCTCTTCGGCATGCTCGAGGACGTATGCGCATTTTTTCCCTGTCCATCGCCTCCCCCCTCAAGATCATTGGCAAGACCGCTGGTGCTGTGGCGCTGCTGGGGGGCTCGTTCGTGCTCGCCCAGGACGGCGTCATCTCCGGCACCAAAGACGAGTCCAGCCAGGCACCCAAGAGCGACGACGACGAGGCTGAGACCACATCGCCCGACCGCTACACCGAGGTCGCCAATGAGTCCCTGGCCAGCATGCGCGTGGCGATGCAGAAGGGTCTCGACGAGGTCAAAAAGGCCCGCGACGAAAAAGACGCGTTGCGCCTGACCTGCGTCAACGAGCCCGTGACCGCGATGAAGGGCGTGCTGCGCGTCGCCGAAGACGCCAACGTCGACCTGCAAGAGGCCGTCGCCATCAGCGACACCGCCCAGTCGCGCCGCGAGTTCCGGAAGATCAAGAAGTCCAAGCGCCGCATGAACGACCTGCTGACCGAAGCCCAGAACTGCGCCGGCGCCGAGAGCTCGGTGTCGACGACGTCGGTCGAAGTCACCATCGACGAAGACGTCATCGCCCTCGACCCCTACTACGGCAACCCGAACTTCTTTTTCGACCCCTCCGACGCCATCGCCGGCGGCGAAACCGGCCGCCTCGGTGAGCCCGATGGCCCCACGGTCCGGCCGCCCCCGGCCTCTGGCATCCTCTGAACGGGCGCGTACCGTCGTCGGGGCCCTCGAACCTCGAGCTTGATCGGCCTCCGCCGCGGGCGCCGCAGTCGCTCACGCCGGCAGACACGAGCGGCTGGTACCCCGAGGTCAAAAAAGACAACCGCTGGGCGAAGGACCTCGTCCGCTACGTCGTCATCGGCGTGGTCGCCATCGTCGCCGTCGCCGGCGGCTGGCAAGCCTGGAAGCGCGGCGTGCTGCCTCCGTACGTGACGAGCGTGCTCGACGGCCTGTCCGGCAACGCCGGCAAGATGCAACGCGGCGAAGCCATCAACGACGTCAGCGGCGTCGGCTGCTTCACCGGCGAAGACGGCGAATTCCTGACTTTCACCGACGCCAGCGGCACCGAAAACGTCGTCGAGACCCCGGCCCAGGTGCCGGCCCGCTACCGCGAGAGCGCGCGCTGCATCCACCTCGTGCCGACGAGGCGCTGAGCACTCCTGCTGCTGATGAGCTGCTGATGAGCTGCTGATGAGGCTGCTGATGAGGCTGGCGCTGAACCGGGGCTAGCTGTCGCCGAAGCGCTCGCGCATCTCGAGGAACTCGAGGAACTCTTGCAGCTTGGCGACGTCGGGGACGGCGAAGCCGCCGCTCTTGGCCACCACGAGGCGCGAGCGCTCGAGGCGGGCGAGGACCTCGTCGACCTTGGCGTCGTCAACGCTGGTGCGCTCGGCGAGGCCGGGCGGATCGATGGCGAGCTGGACCACGCCGTCGGGGCCCCGGGCCGCGCCGACGGACATCTGCAGCAGCGCGTGGACGACGCGGCTGTTGGCGTCGCCGAGCTGCAGGTTTTCGATCTGGTTGTTGGCGGCGTCGAGGCGACCCGCGAGCTTCTTGATCATGCGCACCGCGATCTCGGTGTTGGCCTTGATCATCGCTTCAAAGGTGCGCGGGTCGAGGACGAGCAGCTGCGCGTCTTCGAGCACCGTCGCCGTCGCCGCGCGCGGCTTGTCGTTGATGATGCTCATCTCGCCAAAGAACTCGCCCGCCGGCAGGTCGGCCAGCTGCTTGTCTTGCCCGCGGATGAGGCGCGTGAGGCGGACCTTGCCGCTCTGGATCACGTACATCTCTTTGCCGGCATCGCCCTCGCGGAACAGCACCGTCCCCGTCGTCGCGGTGCGGCCGAAGCGCTCGATCAAGCTCATGCGAAGTCCTCTGACTGGGCCAGACGTTGGTGCGGCGAACGCGGCAGCCTACTTGGTCTTGAAGTCGTAGACGCCGTCCCAGTTCTCGGGGGGCGCCTCCTCTTTGAAGTGCTCGCAACGCTCCAGATAGACGTCGCTCGGCGGGTCTCCGACCCCGCCCGCGCCGAGGGGGCCGGCGATGGCCTTGCGGGCGGCGATGGCGATGTTGAAGGCGGCGATGGCTTCGTCGAACTGCTTGAGCTTGTAGAGCTTCATGCCCTTCTCGAAGGGGCCGACGAAGCCGGCGACGTCGGGCGGCATCGCGCCCTTGCCGATGATCTCGTAGATGCTGATGGGCTCGGTCTTGCCCTTCACGCGCACGGCGTCGAGCAGGCGGCCGTAGACAATATGCTTGCATTGATTGAAGGTCGACTCGCTCACGATGATGCGAGTTCCGTAGTTCTTGTTGGTTCCTTCCAGGCGTGAACCGAGGTTTACGTTGTCGCCGAGAATCGTATAGTTGCGCATGCGGGTCGAGCCCATGAAACCCACGCGCATCAAGCCGGAGTTGAGGCCGATGCCGATGTCGATGTCGGGCTTGCCCTCACCCCGCCATTTTATGCGCAGCTCGTCGAGCTTCTCGAGCATTTCGACCGCGGTGATGGCGGCCCGGGCGGCGTGATCCTTCTGCTCGATGGGCGCTCCCCAGAAGGCCATGATTGCGTCACCCATATACTTGTCGAGCGTGCCTTCGTGCTGGATCAAAAGCTCTGTCATGGGCGTGAGATACTCGTTCAAGAACTGAGTCAACCCTTCAGGTGTGAGCTTCTCTGACATAGTCGTGAAACCACGAATGTCGGAGAACATCACGGTCATTTCACGCTCGGCGCCGCCGAGGCCGGCCAGGGCCGGGTTGCTCAAGAGCTGATCGACCACCGACGGCGACAGCACCGTCGAGAACTCATGCTTGAGGCGCGCCTTTTCGCGCCCCGTCGTCAAGTAGCCCCACACCGTGATGCCCGCCCAGGTGACGAACATCTGCGAGATGATGGGCGCGTCGTGGAACCAGGCGTTGGTCGGGAACAGCAAGCTCCAGTCGATGAACCACCACAAGAGCACCGTGACGGCGAGAAAGGCGACGCCGCCGGCCACCGGCAGACGCGGCAGCAGCAGTCCGAACAGCAGGCCCACCAGCAGGATGATGAGGCACTCGATCTGCACGTAGACCGTCGGCCGCTTCAGCGCCTTGCCGTCGATCATGTTCTGGATGGCGGCGGCGTGGACCTCGGTGCCGGGCACCGTCGGCGAGAACGGCGTGACCCGTTGATCAAAGGTGCCGATGGCCGTGACGGCGACGAGCACGACCTTCTTTTCGACGAGCTTCTTGAGACCAGCGATGTCGACCGAGCCTTTGGTCGGCCCGTCGCTCTTGCAGTCGGTGCCGTCGTGGGAGCCCGCGCAGTACACGTCGGCCAACGAGACGCGCGTAAAGGCGCCGCGCTTGTCGTCGGGCAGGTTCGCATCGTTCGGGCCCGATGGGCCGTAGTAGTTGATCAGCAGGCGGCCGTTGATGTCGACGGGGACGTGGACGACGGAGCCGTCTTCTTTGGGGAAGCCGACCTCGGCGAGGCCGCGCTTGAAGAGGGTGTCGGCGATCAGCAGCGGGTTGCCGCCGAAGTGGGCCGCGGCCGCCGACACCGACAGCGCCGGCAGGAAGTTGTCGCCGACGCGGTAGACGAGGGGCAGCCGCCGCAGCACGCCGTCGGGGTCGACGTAGGCGGAGAAGAAGCCGATGTTCGACGCGACCTCGAGGAATTCTTTTTCGGGGAGGATGAGCTCGCCCTTGACCTCGATGGTGGCGTCGAGGTCGCTGGGCTTGCCGTCCTTGTGCACCGCCAGCTGGGCGCTCACGCCTTCGGCGCCGCCTTTTCTGGCGGCGTCGGTCATCTCGGTGATGGTCCAGCCGAAGCCGTATTGGCGCAGCAAGAACGCGTCGAGCGTGACCAGCTGCTCGGCGTAATCGGCGGCGACGCGGGAGTAGCCGTCTTCGGGCTCGGGGTTGACGACGGCGCCTTGCACGACCTGCGTGGCGTGCTCGTCGTAGGCGGCGGCCAGGCGGGCGTCGCCGTCGGTGGAGCTGGCGTAGAGGTCCTCGAGGGCCTTGGCGTTCTCCGACATGGCGGTGATGTCCGCGAGGTTGATCAAGGTTCCTTCGTTGGCAGCGGTGACGATCGCCGCGGCCGTCGTCGACAGTGCCGATTTCTCGAGGGCCTCGCCGATGAGGCGCGTGTGCTCATGATCGACGCCGACGGGGTCGGAGAAGACCATGTCAAAGGCGACGACGTCGGCGCCGGCCTCGATGAGGTTGTTGATGATGACGGCGTAGCGCTCGCGGTCCCACGTCCCCCAGCGGCCGAAGAGCTGGATGGTCTTTTCGTCGCCGGCGGCGATGACGACCTTGGGGTCGACGGGGATGCGGCCGCGAAACTGGAACTTGAGGTCGAGCAGCTTGCGCTCAAAGGCCAGGAACGGCGACGCGTCCCAGTTGAGGGCGGGCTGCAGAAACGTGTAGCCGCCCATGACGGCGGCGACGACGAGGGCGAACAAGAGGGGCAGGCGTTTCATCATCGTCGCTCCGACGGGGCAGCAGGCGCGGGCGGGGGTTGGTCGTGCACCAGGCCGATGTCGATCAAGGACTGCCACGTCGCGTCGCCGGTCGCAGGCTCGCCGTGGCGACTGTTCTCGGCGCGGACCGCGCGCAGGTGCCACACGAGCCGCTCGAGGTCGGCGGCTTCGTCGACGTCGTACCAGAAGGGCAGCAGGTGGGGGCTGATGCCCTGGGCCTCGAGCAAGGCCGCGGTGCGCGGCAACACCGCCGCCGTCGACCACGGAATGCCCATGAACAGGTTTGGCTGCGGACGCTGCGCGCCGACGAGCCAGTAACCGCCGTCGAACGTCGGCCCGAGGATCACGCGCTCAAACAGGAGCGCGCGAAAGGCGTGATCGAGCAGGTGCAGCGGCAGCGTCGGCGAGTCGGCGCCGATGGCGCAAACGGCGCGCGCGCCGCGGGCCAGCTCAGCGTCAAAGGCGTGGTGCAGCCGTTCACCCAGGTCTGCGCCCTGTTGTCGCTCGAGCCGCGCGCCAGCCTGGAAGGCGAGGTCGACGAGGATCGGATCTTCGACGGCGGGGTCGACGTAGAAGGCCAGGCGGCGGTTGGCGTCGACGGCCCCGCCGTGTTCTTTGCGCCAGCGCCCGCACAGCCGCGCGGTGTCGACGAGGAACCCCAACGACAACCGCAGTGCCGCGTCGTCGCCGCGCTCTTTGGCCAGGCGCGTCTTGGTCTTGCCGTACAGCGGCGCTTTGGCGAAGAGGATCAACGTTTCCACGACGGGGGAACGTACAGCGGGTTTCGCCCTCGTGTACGCATCTCGCTCGGTCTTTCGTCGATCCGTTCGTTGCGCCGTCGGTGACGCCAGAGCGAAGCCGCCCCTGTGGCGCGCCTCGGCGTCGACGAAATGCCGTTCGCGATCTGGTGCTCACCCCCGCAGAAGCTCGCGCGCCAGCGTGGTGAGGATGATGCGTCCGGCCTGGATCGACGCCTTGATGTCGCCGGACACCTTGGAGCGCCCGCTGTGGCGACGACGCCAGGTCACCGGCACCTCGACCACCCGCAGCCCCGTCCGGCAGGCGCGGGCTTGCATCTGCACGGTCCAGCCGAAGTCCTGGTCGTCGAGCGCGAGGTCGCGCAGCGCCTGAGCGCGAATTACGCGGAACGGACCGAGGTCGGTCGCGTGGTGGCCGTAGACGAGCTGCAGGGCGACGCCGGCGACGAAGCTGCCGGCCCGCTGCCCCGCGGTCAGGGCGTCGTCGTCGACGAGCCCGAGCTGGCGGCCGACGACGCGGGAGCCGATCACGAGGTCGGCGTGGTCGAGGGCCGAGAGCAGCGATCGCAGGTCGGCGGGGTCGCACGCGCCGTCGGCGTCGACGAACACGACGGCGTCTTCGTCGGATGCTTCGCGCAGCGCCCGCAGGCAGGCGGCGCCGTAGCCGCGGCGGGCCTCGCTGACGACGACGGCGCCGGCTTCGGCCGCGCGTGCGGCGGTGTCGTCGCTGGATCCGTTGTCGGCGACGACGAAGCGGGCGGCGTGCCCGAGCCGCCCGGCCTCGTCGAGGAATGCGCGGACGACGCCGCCGACGCTGTCTTCTTCGTCGAGGGCCGGGCTGACAAACAGCAGCCGCAAAGCCCCGCGAGCAGGCCCGAGAGCACGTGCAGACGGCAAAACTGGATCGGGGAGCTTCATGTTTCGACGTCGTCGCGGTAACGCGCGGCCATGGCGACCAAGTCGATCTCCTATGCCGACGCGGGCGTCAACATCGACGCCGGCGAAGACGCTGTCGAGCGCATCACCGGCGCAGCGAAGCGCACGCACATCAAGGGCGTCATGTCAGGCGTCGGCGGCTTCGGCGGCTTGTTCGCCCTCAAAGAGGCCCTGGGCACCCTCGTCGATCCGGTGCTCGTCTCGGGCACCGACGGCGTCGGCACCAAGCTGCTGGTCGCCATCGAAGCCGACGACCACAAGACGATCGGGCAAGACCTGGTCGCGATGTGCGTGAACGACATCTTGACGTCGGGGGCGCGGCCGCTGTTTTTTCTCGACTACTTCGCCACCGGCCAGCTCGACCCCGCGCGCATGGCCACCGTCGTCGAAGGCATCGCCAGGGCCTGCGAGCAGAGCGGCTGCGCGCTCATCGGCGGCGAGACCGCCGAGCTGCCGGGCATGTACGCGCCGCGCCACTACGACCTGGCCGGCTTCGCCGTCGGCGCCGTCGAGCGCAGCAAGATCGTCGACGGCAGCACCGTCGCGCCGGGCGATTCGATCATCGGGCTGTTGTCGTCGGGCGTGCACAGCAACGGCTACAGCCTCGCCAGAAAGATCGTGTTTGAGCGCATGGGCAAGAAGCTCGACGACGTCCTCGTCGAGAGCCCGGGATCGCGGGCCGTGAAGCAGACGGCGGCGCAGGTGCTGCTGACGCCGACGCGGCTGTACGTGAAGCCGATCCTCGACCTGCTGGCGGCCACCGCCGTAAAGGCGATGGCCCACATCACCGGCGGCGGCCTGCCGATGAACCTGACGCGCAGCTTTCCCGCCGGCACCGCCGCGCTGGTCGACGAGCGGCGCTGGCCCGAGCCACCGATCTTCGACGTGCTGCGCAAAGGTGGGCCGGTCGAGCCCGACGAGATGCGCCGCACGTTCAACTGCGGCATCGGCTTCTGCGTCGTCGTCGCCCAGCAAGACGAAGGCCGGGCCCTCGAGCGCCTGCGCAAGAGCGGCGAAGAACCCGTCATCATCGGCTCCGTCGTCGCCAGCCCCGGCGCCGCCGCGGGCGCCGGCGAAGTCCGCTACGCATGAGCTCGATCCTCGGGCGCGTGTGCACGCCGTCGGATCCGCTGCGGGTCGGTGTGCTCGTGTCGGGGTCGGGCAGCAACCTGCAAGCCCTGCTCGACCTGCAGCCCCGCACCTTTGCCGTCGTCGTCGTCGTCGCCAACGTCGTCGACGCCTATGCGCTCGAGCGGGCCCGGGCCGCCGGCGTCGACGCTGTCACGCTGCCCCACGTGCTCCCCGACCGGCGCTTGTCGCGCGCCGAGCATGAAGCGCAGGTGCAGGCGGTTCTCGACGACAAACGGGTCGAGCTGCTGGTGCTGGCTGGCTACATGCGCGTGCTGACGCCCTGGCTCGTCTCGCGCTGGAAGCGCCGCATCGTCAACGTGCACCCGGCGCTGCTGCCGGCGTTCCCCGGCCTGCACGGCGCGAAGCAGGCGCTCGACCACGGCTGCCGCGTCGCCGGCTGCACCGTCCACCTCGTCGACGAGGGCGTCGACACCGGCCCCATCCTCATGCAGGCCGCCGTGCCGGTGCTCGACGACGACGACGAAGCCGCGCTGCAGAAGCGCATCCAGGCCGAAGAGCACCGGCTGTTGCCCCGCGTCGTCGAGGCCATCGCCACCGGCCGTGTCGTCGACGATGCACAGCGCCCGGGGCTGGTGCGCGTGCGCGGCCTGTAGCTCGAGCTGCGAAGCCAGCTAAGAGACGAACTACGAGACGAGGCCGACCACCAGGTCGAGGGCCAGCAGCAGCAGGGCGACGACGACGACGGCGCCGCTGGCCGCGAGGGGCGTCTGACGCAGGCGCGGCACCGCCAGGGCGGCCACGACGACGAGCAGGGCGGCCTCGAGCAGCCGCAGGGTGCTGCGCCAATGCGCGGCCTCGGCCGACGCCCGCTGCTGCCGCTGCTGTCGCTGGGCCTCGATCATCGGCGCGACATTGCCGACCCAGGGCCGCTGCGGCAGCACGCGATCCAGCTGATCGACGTCGAGGGCGTGGGTGGCCGGCCCGCCGATGAACGTGGCCAGCGTGCGGGCCCGGCCCATCGGAAACACCGAGTCGGCGACGCTGACGACGACGAGGTCGCCTCTGACGGCATCGGAGGGCACG
>JBKJNL010000386.1:0-2868 GCA_046593615.1 Myxococcota bacterium
CTTCGCCGCCTTCCCCTTCGCCGCCTTCGCCCTCGCCTTCGCCTCCAGCGCCTTCGCCTTCTCCCTCGCCCTCGCCCGGTTCGCCCTCGCCCTCGGCCACGACCCCTTCGCCTTCGCCCTCGCCTGTGGCCGGGTCTTCGACGTCGGGCGCGACGCAGGCCCGCTCACGGCAGGTGCCGACGGGACAATCGGCGTCGCGCTCGCAGGCCAGGACCGCCCCCTCGGGGCAGCCGGTGACGACGACGACGGCCGCCAGCATCAAGAGTCGCAACATGGAAAAAAGCGTAGCAGGCAGCGGTGACGTCGTCGCCCCGCCAGGAGGCCGATGCCGGCACCGGCGGCGCGCTTCGTCGCCGGCAACTGTGGAAAGGTCCGGCGAATGTCCGACCCCGTCGAAGCCGGGCCAACTCCCGCCGAAGACTCGTTCCTGCTGGATCTGTTGGCGACGCCCGCGCTGATCCTCCGCCGCGTCGGTCCGCCGCTGTTGGCGTTGCTGCTGCTCTTCGTCGGCGGCGCTGTCGGCTACTGGCTGCTCGGCGTCGTCCATGGCCGCAGCTGGGGCGCCCTCGACTGCGTGTGGATGTCGGTCATCAGCCTCACCACCGTCGGCTACGGCGAGGCCTTCCCGCTCGATTTCCCGGCGGCGCGCATCTACACGATGGCCCTGCTCATCATCGGCATGGGCGTCACCGTCTGGTCGATGTCGGCGGTGACGGCGTTCTTCGTCGAGGGCCACCTCGGCCTGTTCTTCCGGGAGAAGGCCTTGGAAAAGCACATCGAGACCCTGAGCGGTCACACCATCCTCTGCGGCTTGACCCACACCAGCGAGCACGTGCTCGCCGAGCACCAGGCCGCCGGACGGGCCCTCGTCGTCGTCGATCCGCGTCACGAGCTGGCCCATCCGCTGCGCGACAAGCACAAAGACCTGCCCGTCGTCGTCGGCGATCCGTCGTCGGAAGACGTGCTCACCCGGGCCGGGCTGCAGCGGGCGCGGGCCCTGGTGTGCTGCCTGCCGAGCGATCGCGACAACCTGTTCCTCGTCGTCACCGCCCGGCAGATGCGCAAAGACCTCGAGATCATCGTCGACTGCGGCGACGAAGCCAGCGTGCCGAAGTTCCGCGCCGCCGGGGCCTCGCACGTCGTCAACCCGACCTTCATCGGCGGCATGCGCATCGCCAGCCAGGTGTTGCGCCCCCAGACGGTGGCCTTTCTCGACGCCATGCTGCGCGGCCCCGGTGAAGCCCGCGTCACCGAGGTCGTCATCGCCGTCGGCGCCGCCGCCGTCGGCAAGACCGTCGGCTGGCTCGTCGAGCAGGGCGGGCTGCAGGTCGTCGCGCTGCGCCCCCCCGACGCCCGACTGTTTTCGTACTCGCCCGCGGCCGACACGGTCATCGAAGCCCTGGCCGTCGTCATCGTCGTCGGCGAGCGCGCGCGCGTTGCGCGAATCGAAGCCGTCGCCCGTTGATTCTTTGCCCAGCAGGCGCTCCTTTTTCCGCTGCGCGCCGCTCGCGATGAAGCCAGCAAATCAACATCGTTGCCTCGGCAACACGCGTCGTTTTCGTGCCCTGCCGATCGGCGCGGGCTACGGTGGCGCCGTGCGCACCGTCGTCGTCATCGCCGCTTTTTTCTGGGCAGCCCTCGGGGCTTCCGACGCCCGCGCCCAGGACTTCATCGGCGCCCGCGCCCTGGCCCTCGGCGAGGCCTACCGGGCGATCGCCACCGGCAATGACGCCATCTACTTCAACCCCGCCGGCCTGCCGCTGTTGAAGCGTTATTCGGTCGAGGGTCAGTACGTGATGAACCTCGCCGACGAGAGCCACCAGGCCGACGTCGCCCTCGTCGACAGCAAGACCAACCCCCTGGCTGTCGGCATCGCCTACACGTTCCAGGGCACCGAGCTGACCCGCCGCAGAACCCTCGAGCACACCGCCACGTTGGCGGCGGCCTATCCGATCTTCGATCGCCTGTTCTCGTTGGGCGCTGGTTTCAAATACAAAAACGTCTCCGATGCCATCGCCGGAAATTATCTCAATGCACTGACCGCCGACGTCGGCGTGCTCTCGCAGATTCCCGGCGGCTTGAGCTTCGCCGCGGTCGGCTACAACCTCATTCCGATCCGCTCGGTCGAGTCGGCCCACGTGCCGGTGTCGGCGGGCTTCGCTGGCGCCTGGGACGTCGGGCCGCTGTCGGCGCTCATCTTTGGCGGCAACCCGACGCTCGGCGCCGTGCAGACCGCCGCCGGCGTGCCCGACACCCCTGGCCTCGGCTCGCTGCAGGGACCCCTGGGGGGCCTCACGCTGTCATTTGATTGGCTCGTGAACTTCGAGACCTTGTATGGAGCGAAGTCGCGCTACTCGACGGGCATCGAGTATCTCGCCGCCGAGCTGGTGCCGCTGCGCGCCGGCTTCGTCTACGACGAGGTCGACTCCATCGAAGGCAAAGCCAACGGCGACGAATACAGCGGCCGGGTCTCCGTCGGGCTGGGCTTGATCGTTCCCTACTTCGGCTTCGACGTGAGCTACCAGATAGGCGTGCCCACCTTTGAGAAGGGCATCTTGACCATCGCCCTCAAGGGCTTCTTGCCGATGTAACCGCGTCCAGACGGCTCTGATCTGCCGGGACTGCTGACGAACGACGACCGCAAGCCCTTGGATCTGCACAGGATTCAGTCAGGCCCCTTTGCGCGCTTGTGCATATATGCAGCACACATATATGCTCGTTGCAGCAAAGGAGGCCGCCGTGCTCAAGTCAAAGACGAAGAAAGCGCCGAAAAAGGCAGCGGCGAAAAAGGCGAAGTCGCCGGCAAAGGCGAACCCGTCGGCGCAGCGCTCGGTCGCAGCCAGCGGCGCTGCACCTCTCGACGAAGCC
>JBKJNL010000390.1:0-5062 GCA_046593615.1 Myxococcota bacterium
CAACGAGACCTTCACCCTGGCGCTGTCGGCCATCTCCAACGCGACGGCCGGCGACAGCAGCGCGACGGGCACCATCACCGACGACGACCTTGCCCCGGGCATCTCGGTTTCGTCGGCGACGGCGACCGAAGGAAACACCGCGGCCTTTGTGGTCACGCTGACGGCGGCCAGCGCCCTCGATGTCTCCTTCGACGTCGACACCGCGTTTGGCAGCGCCAACAGCGGTGACTTCACGGCCGTCAACTCGGTCCGCCGGACCATCCCGGCCGGTGCTTTGACGACCACCATCGCCGTGACCACCACCGACGACACCACCGACGAGAACAACGAGACCTTCACCCTGGCGCTGTCGGCCATCGTCAACGCCACAGCCGGTGCGACGAGCGCGACGGGCACCATCACCGACAACGACGCGGCTCCGACGATCTCGATCGCCGGCGCCAGCGCCACCGAAGGCGGCGCCGCCAGCTTCGTCGTGACGCTGAGCCAGGCCAGCGCCCTGGCCGTGGCCTTTCGCATCGACACCGCCACGGGCTCGGCCGCGGCCGGCGACTTCAGCGGCATCGCCGCCGGCACCGGCACCATCGCAGCCGGCGCGACGACGGCGAGCGTCAACGTCGCCACCACCGTCGATGGCCTCGACGAATCTGACGAGACCTTCACGGTCACGCTGTCGGCGCCGGTGAACGCCACGCTCGGCACGTCGACGGCGACGGGCATCATCGTCGATGACGACGTCGCGCCGGTCCTGTCGGTCGCCAACGCCGCCGTTGTCGAAGGCGGCGTCGCCGGCTTCGTCGTCACGCTGAGCGCCGCGAGCGGCCAGACCGTCAGCTTCGTGGCGACGACCACCAACGGCACGGCCAACGGCAGCGACTTCACGGCGCCGTCGAACGCGCCGGTCGCCATTCCCGCGGGCACGACGACCGTGACGGTTTCGGTGGCGACCTTGCAGGACGCCGTCAGCGAGGCCACCGAGGCCTTTACGCTCTCGCTGTCGGCCCTTGGCAACGCCACCGCCGGCAACACCACGGCCACGGGCACGATCACCGACAACGACACCGCGCCGATCTTGTCGGTGGCCAACGCCACCGCCACCGAAGGCGGAGCGGCCGTGTTCACGGTCAGCCTGAGCGCCGCCAGCGGAGCCGACGTGTCATTCGACGTCGACACCACCTTTGGCAGCGCCAACAGCGGCGACTTCACCGCCGTCTCCACCCGGCGGACCATCGCCGCCGGTGCGACCTCGGTGACCGTGTCGGTCACCACCACCGACGACACCATCGATGAGAACAACGAGACCTTTACCCTGGCGCTGTCGGCCATCGTCAACGCCACGGGCGGCGCGACGACGGCGACCGGCACCATCACCGACAACGACGCCGCTCCGACGATCTCGATCGCCGGCGCCAGCGTCATCGAATCCGCCGGCCTGGCGACCTTTGTGGTCTCGCTCAGCCAACCGAGCGCCCTGGTGGTGTCCTTCCAGGTCAACACCTCGACCGGCAGCGCCGGCGCTGCCGACTTCAGCGCCATCGTCGGCGGCACGGGCACCATCGCCGCCGGCGGCACGTCAACCACCGTGACCGTGCCGGTGACCGACGACGCCCTCGACGAAGCCGACGAGACGTTTGCGGTCGCCATCTCGGCGCCGTTGAACGCGACGTTGGCGGCGTCGACGGCGACCGGCACCATCGTCGACAACGACGCACCCTCGGTGCTCTCGGTCGCCAACGCCACCGTGACCGAAGGCGGCGTCGCCTCGTTCACCGTCAGCCTCAACGTGCCGAGCGGCCTGGCCGTGACATTCGCCACCAACACGATCACCGGCACGGCGGTCGCCGCCGACTTCACCGGCGTCGTCAACGGCACCGGCTCCATCGCCGCCGGCGCTCTGTCGACGACGGTCTCGGTGGCCACCACCGCCGACGGCATCGACGAAAACACCGAGACGTTCACCCTGGCGCTCTCGGCCATCAACAACGCCGTCGCGGCCAACAACACAGCGACCGGCACCATCAACGACAACAACGCGTCGCCGACCCTGGCCATCAACAGCGTCACCGTTGGCGAAGGCGGCACTGCGGTCTTCACTGCCTCGCTCAACTTGCCCAGCGGTCTCGACGTGTCATTCGACGTCAACACCGCCCTGGGCACGGCGAGCGGCGCCGACTTCTCGTCGATCTCTGGCGCGCGCCGCACGATCTTGGCGGGCTCGACCACGACGACCATCAACGTCGCCACCACCGACGACGCCGTGAACGAAGCCACCGAGAGCTTCTCGGTGTCGCTGTCGGCGGTGTCGAACGCCACGCTCGTCGGCGGCACCGGCACCGGCACCATCCTCGACAACGACCCGCTGCCGACGGTGTCGATCGCCAACGCCGCGGCGGTGACCGAAGGCCAGGACGCCGTCTTCGTCGTCAGCCTGAGCGCGCCGAGCGCCCTCACGGTGTCGTTCAACTTCATCACCGCGACCGGCAGCGCCAGCGCCGCCGACTTCACCGGCGTGTCGACGAACCTCACCATCGCGCCGGGCGCGACGTCGAGGGTCGTCAACGTGGCCACCACCACCGACGCCCTCAACGAGAGCAGCGAGACCTTTACGGCCTCGATCTCGGCCATCGTCAACGCCAGCGCCGGCACGACGACGGGTACCGGCACCATTCAGGACAGCGCGACCCCGGCCATCACCGCGATCGCCCCCGCGGCTGTTCACGCCCTGGTCACCGGCGACGTGCTGACCGTGAGCGGCAGCCGGCTGAACACCGTGACCGAAGCGATCGTCGTGCAGGTCAGCAACGGCGCCACGTTTGCCGCGACCATCACCAGCCAGACGCCGACGCGGCTGTTGGTCGAGCCCGACGTCATCCTCGCCGACAGCGTCGACATCAGCTCCGCCTACCAGGTGCGGCTCGTGTCGCCCGCAGCGACGGTCACGTCGACACAGACGTTCGACGCCCGCAAGCCGCGTGTCGACAGCGGCACCTCGGCCGGCGCCAACGACGTCGTCTTTGCCGGCGAGTTCTTGAACGGCGGCCGGCTCGTCAGCGCGTCGCTCCTCGACGGCGCGACCACGATTCCGCTGAGCATCATCAGCGCCAGCGACACGTCGCTGAGCTTCAGCTTCGGCGGCGGCGTCATCGACGGCGTCGAGTATCGCCTGTCGCTCACCTACACCCTCGCGTCGGGGGCGACGACGACGCTCAACGCGGGCACCGACCAGTTCTGCAGCGCCGACGGCAGCGGCGACTTCGTCAAGCGCACCGGGCCGACGTGGACCCCGGTGACGTGCACTGGCATCTGCACAGACCCTCCGCCGGGCAGCGGGAGCGGCGGCGGTTGCTTGCAGGTCACGACGTTCCGCGCGATCGCCGGCCAGAGCTACACGGTCTCGACCTGCGGCGGCTTCGGCGGGGATCCGATGATCCAGCTGTCGGGCGCCTGCAGCTGCTTCAACGACGACTCTTGCGGCCTCGGCGCCCAGTGCTCGTGTACAGCGGGAGTCACCGGCGACGTGACGGTGTGCGCGCAGGCCTTTGGCGGTGGGTTCGCCAGCTTCGACTTCAACGTCTCCGGCACCTGCCAGCGCTGAACAACGACGACCGACCAGGAGCGCCGACCGGAGCTGAACCGGTCGGCGTCTTCGTTTTCGCCAACGGCATCGCGTCCGAATCGCCCTCTCGCCGCCGATGACTGTGACGCGTCCAAAGAGAGACGCCGACTTCACCGGGCGGTGTAAGTCGGCGTTTCTTCGTGGTTGCGGGGTTGGACTTGAACCAACGACCTTCGGTGACGAGGACGCCGCGTCTCAAGGAGCAGGCCTGCGGATGCGGAGGCTCGTCTCGCTGACGACCACCAACACACCCCGGCTGAGGTCGTCGCTCTCCAGGGAAGCAAGCGCCCGCACGAGGATGTCGACGTGCCGGGCGACGGGAATCGAGGTCGGCACGCGCGAGAGCACGATGCCCGCGTGCCCGCCCAACGGGTAGGTCACGACGTTGCCGAAGCCGACGTCGCCGGTGAACAACACGCGGCGCGTGGCGACGGCATGGGCGAAGACCTCCGGGTCGGATCGACCCTGCAAGCCGACGTCGCTCGCGTGCTCGACGTCGTGGCCCGCGTGAACGAACGCCGACACCAGCGACCGGGGCAGGTTTTCGTCGACGAGAATCCGCACCTACAGCGCCCGGACTTCCTCGGTGGACACGACCGCGGCTGCATAGGCCAGGGCAGCGAGCACGTCGTCCCGGGTGACGCCGTATTCCGCGACGACGTCGTCGACGCTGGCCCCCGAAGAGAGCTGGCCGACAACAACCGAAACGAGGACGCGGGTTCCAGCGACGATCGGGTGGCCGTGGCACACGGCGGGGTCGGCAACGACGCGTGGGGCAAGCTTCACCATGCCGAAGGGTAGCCTTGCCGAGCAATGGCGACCACGCGAGCCTTGCCGCGCGAGGCGGCGTCGCATCCGACCTCCTGAGCCAGTCTCGTCACAGCCGACGCCCGCTCAGTGAACGACCCCCGGAGGCGACCATGGCGAAGCACGAAGGCCGACGACCGAGCCCCGCGAGCAAGGGTGCGTTCGGCTTCGAAGTCAGCGCAAGCGGTCCATCTCCTTCGCGCCCGCCGCGACCGGCTTGCTCGCGCGCGTCGTCGTTGCCGTCGTTGCCGTCGTCGTAGTCGTCGTAGTCGTCGTCGTCGTAGTCGCCGTCGGCGCCATCGTCGTCGTGCTCTCGGTGGCAGTGGTCGTCTCGGTCATCGCCTCACTCCGTAGGCGGGTGAGCGAGACGCGGCTCCTGCACGAGATCGCCGGGTTCCGTGCAGGAACGCGGCGACGGTTCGCGCGGGTCTCCGAGGTCGTGTGGTCCAAACCGTGGTCCACGACGAAGAAAAACACCCACCGGGCCGCGGGGCTCGATGGGTGTTCGTCGTCGACAAGGACCGTGGTTGCGGGGGTTGGACTTGAACCAACGACCTTCGGGTTATGAGCCCGATGAGCTACCAACTGCTCCACCCCGCGATGGGTGCGCCGACAGACATAACAGGGCCCAAGCGAAGG
>JBKJNL010001003.1:0-3183 GCA_046593615.1 Myxococcota bacterium
GGGGGTCACCGTCGACAGCGTCATCCGGGGCTGGTCGGGGTCGTCGTCCGGGGGCAGCCAGGCCCCCAGCAGCACCCACGGGTCATCCGCATGATGATCCCCCTGGTCACCCTCACCTGCCTCCCGGGTACCTGCAGCGACGGACCCGCTCATGTCTGCGTCGGCTGCGTCGGCTGCGTCGGCTGCGTCGGCTGGGGGTCTACTCGGGGACGGCCGCGGTGAAGCTGTAGACCTCACCGGAGCTCGACCGGCTCTCGTCGCGGCGCGGGTCGCCGACACCGCGGCCACTGCAGTCGTCGCCGGGCGACGCCGCCACCACGGTGAGGCCGTCGTCGGAGATGGCCACGGTCAGCCCGAAGTCATCGACCTGGATCCACGGCGCGGTGCCGGGGTCGGGTGAGGGGAAGGGCGAGAGCAGGCGCTGCCGCAGCACCCACGCGTCGCCGTCGGCTTCGAACAGATAGATGCTGCCGGTGTCGGGGCCTTCGACGTCGCTCGGGGTTCCGTCGCGCGGGCTGCCGACGACGACGAAGCGTCCGTTGGCCGACATGTGCGCCCAGCGGCCGAAGCTGGCCCCGGCCTCGGCGAAGGGGGCGGCTAGCTGGGCCACCTCCTGCCACGCGCCGTTGTCGCGCCTGACCAGGCTGACCACGCCGGCCTCGAAGCGCTCGTCGATGACCGTCCCCGGCCCGCTGACGAGCGCGAGCTCACCGTCGCTGCTGAGGGCCAGCGCCGCGTATTCCTTGGCAAAGCCCGTGACCTCGGTGGCGACGAAGCCGTCGGCCTGCCAGGTCGCGCCGGCGCGTCGGTAGAAGCCCGACACGGCGAGGGGATCGTTGACCCTCCGGCCCGTGCCCAGGGCGATGGTTCCGCCGTCGGCGGAGACCGCAGCGGAGCTGCCGAGCTGCTCGCCGCGAACGTCCTCGGGCAGGAGCAGGATGGCGGTCTGTCGCCAGGCGCCGTCGGCGCGCTCGAAGACGAAGCCGGCTCCGCGCTCGTTGAATGGCAAGACCCGATCATCGGAACGACCGGGGGCGCCGGCGACGAGCACGCTGCCGTCCGCCGACAGCGCCACCGACAGCCCGAGCCCGGCCTCGTCCTGGGCCCGCGGCGCGTCCTCGAGGAGGATGGCTTCGAGGTCATATTCGTTGTCCTCGAGGCGGTAGACATAGACGGCGCCCTGTCGGGCGAGGTTCGTGGCCCGGAACCCCGAGCCGACGGCGATGACGTCGCCGTGAAACGAGATCGCCAGGGCGGTGCCAAAGGCGAAGTCCGACTCCCCCTCCGCCGGTGCGAGGAGCGCGACCTGGGACCAGCCGTCGTCTCCGCGCGCAAAGACCGTCACCGCCGACACGTCGGACCGCTCACCCACGACGAGGATTCGCCCATCGCCGCTGAGCGCGAGCCGAATGCCGAATTCGCTGAAGGCTTCGGGGTCCGCCTCCTTGAACGTGGTCTCGAAGCGCCAGGTCCGGGTGGTCGTCGGTGTCGGTGTCGGCGTGGGCGTCGGTCTCGGCGGGGGCGTCGCTCTCGGCGTCGCGATCCGTGCCGGCGCTGGTGCTGGTGCTGGTGCTGGTGCTGGTCGTGCTGACGGCGGCACAGGTTCGGGCGACCGACACCCGATCCAGGCCGCGACCACACAGAACTGACAGCCGGCAAAGGCGCGCATCGCCGAAGCCTAGGCCGCGCTTCAGGAGGGAGCCCTTCCCGACTGCTGCGCTTCGCTCCGCGCACCACAGCGACGGATCAGATGGCTGGCGATCCCCGCAGATCTCCCGCGGATCTCGATGTTTTTTCAGCCCTCGACAGAAAGACGCTCGACCGATCCACGCCGGGAGCGCGGCGTCGCAGCGCCAGCGGCATGAGACATATCGCCCCACCGGGATCATCCGCCGCGCAAGAATGTCGCAAATCAGTTTAAATCAGGTGGGCGAGTCCGAGCCACAAACTTGTCCAAAATAAATACGAGAGTACAACAAGGCCACCCAGACGCCGGAGGCCGCGATGAACCAGGATCGGATCAAAGGCGAGGGGAACCAGATGGTCGGCGAGGCCCGCCGCCTGTGCATCGAGCCCACCGCTGACGACGTGCACCAGGCCGCACGATCTGCCGACAAGCTGTTCACCTCTTCGAGATGCGCTGCGGCAAGACCAGCGACCGGATCGAGGGCGGCATCGATGCCTCGCACCCCGGCTGCTCTGTCGACAGCGAAAACTGCGCGCGATGACGCACTTTCAAACCATCACTGAACACGGCCACTGTTTCACCGTTCACTGTCACCTCCCTGTTTCTGTCAGCTTCAACCCCTCCCGTCGCGACGAGGTTCCATGAATTCCACCCCCCTGTTCTCCGCTGGCTTCATCGCCGCCACCGTTCTCGGTCTCTTCGCCCTGCCGGCCTCTGCCGGCGGCAGCGTGGCGCCCGCCGACAAATCCATCGGCGTCGGCGTCGAAGTCGGCGCCCCCACCAACATCAACGCCAAGTTCATGGTCGGCCCGACCAACGGCGTCGTCGTCGGTGTCGGCGGCGGCATCTGGTACGACCTCTCGCTGTCGCTGCACGCCGACTACCTGTGGCACCCGATCGTGGCCGAGTTCGACTCGGGCAACTTCAGCGCCTACGTCGGCATCGGCGGCTGGGCCTCGATCGGCGACGGCAAGGGCGGCCACTTCGGCTACTACCAGCCCTTCGTCGACGGCAGCTTCTTTGGCATCGGCGCCCGCGTGCCGCTCGGCGTCAGCCTCGCCTTTGACCAGGTGCCCATCGAGGTCTTTGCCGAGATCGTTCCGTCGGTCTCGGTGTTCCCCGGCATCGGTGTCTTTGGCCAGGGTGGCCTCGGCGCGCGATTCTACTTCTGAGTTGATTTGCGCCTGGTCGCTTGCTGGGTCGGGGTGACCGGCCCGGCAGCAGCGCTCAGGCTGGCAGGGTGAGCACGAAGCGCGCGCCGGCGCCGCGGTCTTCGACGGCGACGCGGCCGCCGTGGGCTTCGGCGATGCGCCGCACGAGGTGCAGGCCCAGGCCGAGGGCGCCCGCGCCGCGGTCGCTCTGGTGCACAAAGGGCTCAAAGATGCGCTCGCGGTCTTTGACGTCGACGCCGGCGCCGTCGTCGTCGACGACGATGCGGACCTCGGCGCGTCCGCCGGCGTCGCCCGCGTCGCCTTTCAGCCAAGCACCTCCGCCGG
>JBKJNL010001027.1:0-4486 GCA_046593615.1 Myxococcota bacterium
ACCCTCGATCGACTGCGGGCACCCGCCACCGCAGGCGAAGGCGAAGGCGAAGGCGAACTGAACGGCGAGGGCGAGGGCGAAGGCGAGGGCGAACTGAACGGCGAGGGCGAGGGCGAAGGCGAACTGAACGGCGAGGGCGAAGGCGAAGGGAGCGGCGAGGGCGAAGGGGAACTGAACGGCAACGGCGATGGCGATGGCAGAGGAGAGGGCGAAGGAGAGGGCGATGGCGGGCCCGCTGAATCCGACGGCTGCGCAGCAGGCCACCCGGCACCTGCGTTGGCGCTCATGACGCTGCTGCTTCTCGTTCGTCGTCGCCGCCCGCCGCTGCCGGGCCGCGCAACCCGGGGCCGCGCGGCTTGAGGCACACCGCTTTCGTTGCTGCGCTGGCCCT
Organism: Myxococcota bacterium; assembly: GCA_046593615.1. Taxonomy (GTDB): domain Bacteria; phylum Myxococcota; class UBA727; order UBA727; family VGSZ01; genus VGSZ01. Next base: position 392 of record JBKJNL010001027.1, read on the forward strand.
GTTGCTGTCGTCGGTCGGCGCCTGCGCCGTCGCGGGCGATGGCCCGGTGACAGGCCCCGGCGAAGGAGAAGGCGAAGGCGAAGGCGAAGGAGAAGGAGGAGGAGAAGGAGGAGGAGCAGACGAAGCAGAAGGAGAAGCCGAACCAGACGTCGAGCTGCCCGCGGTCGACTTCGACGTCGTCATCGCCCGCAGCCTGTTCTGGAACGACCCCGCGCTGCTCGATGATCCCGGCGTCGTCGGGCTCGCCCGCGTCGTCGACGCCGCCGCCGCCTCCCTCGGCGCCGCCGACGCCGGCACGCTGTTCTCGTCGCTGCTCCGGTCCTTTGCGACGACGCCGCACTCGACGCGCTTCGGCCCCGCCCAGCTCGAAGCCAACCTGCACACGACGCTCGGCGACGAACCAGCGGACTGGAATCTCGACGACGCCCCCTTCAAGGTCACCGGCGTTCATGTGCGGCTCGACCTGGCCGGCACCGACGACGCCGGCGTCGCCCACTGCGGCGAGCTGCGCGTGAGCGTCGCCTCGACCGATCCGGTGCTGCGGCCGTTCCACCTGTTGTTTCTCTTTCGCATCCCCGCCGATGACGTCGTCAGCGGCGTCTTCAACCCCGACGGCTGCGGCCTCATCGCCCGCCGCTTCGCGGCGCTCTCCGACACCGACGACGACGGCTTCCGCGCGGGCGCCCGGGCCCTGATCGACGAGCACCTGCCGCACTTCCTGCTGCTCGAGAGTCTCGAGTTCACCGTCGCGCCGTGGGAATGGCGACAGTGGGTGCGCGTCGACAACGACGACGCCGCCACCGCGGGCCCTTTGCCCGAAGTCTTTGACAACCCGCCGCTCTTTCAACAGGTCGACGCCGCGCGCGCCGAGAACGACCCCGACTTCCGGGCCGCCCTGTCATCGTTCGTCGTCGACAACGCCGACGCTTTCGACGCGCGCACGCTCACCGTGCCGGCGCAGTTCCGGGCGCCGTCGGTGCGCGTCAACGCCGGCGTGCCGTGGCGACCCCTGGCCCTCGACCTCACCGACGACGTGCGCGCCGCCCACCCGCAGCTGCGGCAGCACGTCGAAATCATCGGCTGCGCGGCCTGCCACACCGCCGACGCCGACTTCGTGCAGACCCGCGAAGACCGCACCGTCTCGCGCTTCTACGACCTCGAGCTCAAGGCGCGACGCGATTGGCTGCAGGCCGTCGTCGAGAACCGCTCCCCCGCGCGACCCCCCTTTGGTCCACTGCAAACCGGCTTCGCGCTTCCGCCCTGACGTTCCCGGCTCCGGCACTGTGGAGACGTGAGCTCGCCGCTACGCCTGCGGCTGCCAATCGGGGTCGGGTGGCTCCGGCTGCGGCCACTGCTCCCGGGGCACGTTGCGCAGGTGCACGCGCACCCGCCACCACGCCGAAGATTTGCCGCGCATCGAGTCGACGATCACGTCGTCGGGCTTCAGCAGGCCGACGATGTCTGCGTGGCGCTGCTGCCAGCGGGCGAGGCCGGCGAGGGCCTCGGGCCGGGTCTGCGCTTTTGCGACGACGACGACGGCGGCCGGATCGGGCTTCGACGCCGCCTGCTTCTTCTTTGGCTGCTTCTTCTCGGCCTGCTCGTGCGCGTCGGCCAGGGCCAACAGCCGGTCGAGCGAGCCCGGGTGTTGGTCGATGTCGGCGTGGGGATCACCATGCCGGGCGAACAGCGCCGGCACCGTGCGCAAGGTAAAGGCCGCGGGGTCGACGACGTCGAGGTCGGCCCAGCGCAGCGGCATCGACACGCGGCCGTCAGCGACTGGCCGCACCGACCAGGCGCTGGCGGTGGTGCGGTCTTTGGCGTTCTGGTTGTAGTCAACGAGCACGCCGTGCCGCCTGGTCTTCTGCCAGACGCTGGTCGCGAGGCCGGGCAGGCGCTGCTCGACGGTGCGGGCGAGGGCCAGGGCGGCGCGGCGGACGTCGTCGTAGCCCCACCTGCGGTGCAGGCGCACCCAGATGTGCACGCCGCGTGAGCCGCTGGTCTTGGGCCAGCCGACCAGGCCCGTCTCGTCGAGCACCTGCTGCACGCCGCGGGCGACGGTGACGACGTCCTGCCAGCCCATCTCGGCGTTCGGATCGAGGTCGATGCGCAGCTCGTCGGGGTGCTCGAGGTCGTCTTGCTTCACGGGGTGCACGTGGAAGTCGACGCAGCCGCGGGCCACCAGCCACACGAGCGCTGCGGCGTGCTCGACGACGGCTTCTTCGGCGGTGGTGCCGGAGAGGTACGAGAGCGTCGCCGTCGAAAAGAACGGCGGCGGCGAACCGCGGCCTGGAAAAGCGCGCTTCTGGAAGAACGGCTCGGCCTCGATGCCGTGCACGTAGCGCTTCAAGATCATGGGTCGGCCGCGCACGGCGGCGAGCACCGCGGGGGCGACGTCGACGTAGTACTGCGCGAGCTCGCGGCGGGTGATGCCCTGCGGGCTGCCGGTGCCGGGGCCGAGCGGCGTCGGCGGAAAGATGACCTTGTCGGGGTGGCCGACGTCGACGTCGTAGCCGCGCATCACGCCGTCGGGCCCGTCACCGTCGACGTGCAGCGTCGCCTTTTCGTCGGCGGGCGGCGGGTCTTCTTTGGCCGCGGTCTTTCTCGTGCCCATGGCCGTTCAATAGAGCGCGTAGTCGGCAGAGGCGAACAAGGCCGTGCACACGGCCTTCCAGCCCTGCACCGCGCCGTCTTGCTTGGCGACCCTGGTGAACAGGTCGCGCATGACCTCGCGCTCGGCGTCGTCGACCTCGGACCACGGGCGCGCGACCGCGCGGGCGTAGAGGCGGGCCAGGGCCTGGTCGAGCACCTTGTCGTCGGGGCGCTCGCTGACGTCGTCGACGGCGGACAGCCACAGCCGCTCTTTCTTGGCGCGCTTCTGCTCGCGGTCGACGAGCTCGTGGCAGCTCTCGCCGGCGGCCTTGAACTGCACCAGGGAATGACCCACTCCGGGGCTGACGTCGCGGAACTCGATTTTTCGATAATCCATACCGCCGACCTTGTCGTAATAAAGCTCCCAGCCGGACTTGTCGGCGACCTTCCAGGCGACGTCGGTGGCCCGGCCGAGGGCGCGGACGTACTGCTCTTTCTTCATCAGTTTGAGATTTTCAATCGAGCGATATTCCGGTGTGGTGACGATCGCCTTGAGCAGGTCCTTGAAGTTGAGCTGGCTCTGCTGGAAGCGGGCCACCAGCGCCCGCCGCGTGGCGGTCTCGTGGGGCTGGAAGCGGTGGCCGGTCATGTGCTCCCAGGCCTGGTTGACGGCGCAGTCGTGGAACACCGGCGACGCCGCCAACGCTTTGCCGAGGCCGTCGAGGCCGTCGATGCGCTGGCCTTCAAAGATGGCCTCTTGGGGGATGGGCAGCGGCCGCGCACCGGGCATGACCTCGTGGTAGGCGCCGAAGTAGTCCCAGCGGTCTTTCAGGCGCGAGACGGCGTCGAGCTGCAGGTGGCAGGCGGCGCAGGCCCGGCCCTCGGTCACCGTCTGCGTGGGCATCAGGTCGGGCGAGTCGCGGTAGGGAACGGCCACCTGCTCGCCGCTGTCGAGGGTGTCGTCGAGCAGGTCGAAGTCGGGCGTGGTCTCGTGGCAGAAGAACGCCTCGAGCGTGCGCTGTGACCAGCGACGTCCATTGTAAAAGAAATTCAGCATCGTGGGCGAGCTCAACACACCACTGTGCCGCTCGTTTCGCTGCACGCGCCGCCAGGGCTTGCTGCTGTCGGGATCCTGGATCGAGGCCTGGTCGCCCCACAGCTTGCCGTAATAGACCTCGAGCTTGCCGTCGAGCATGGTCCAGTCGGCGGTCAAGACCTCGGAGTAAGGCCGGTTCTCTTTGACCACCGCCATCGCCAGCTGGGCCGGCTCGTTCTTCATGCTGCTGATGACGTCGTCTTTGATGCTGTCGATATAACAAAAAACCAGGTTCGGGCCGCATCCACAAGCCCCGGACTTCTGGCCGTCTTCGCTGTCGCAGCGGAGGGTCTGGCTCTTGTTGCTTTTGGCGCTGGCGGCGACGGTGGCGGTCGCCGCCTCCGACGCCGTCTGTTTGCACACCTTCAGTGTGCTTTTGCGATCCCACCAGGGGCTGACATCCACCAGCT
>JBKJNL010000002.1:0-5018 GCA_046593615.1 Myxococcota bacterium
CCCCTCGATCCGTGCGTGCCCGACGCCAACGCCGTGCCCTGCGCCAGCGGCGACTTCGACAACGACGGCGTCTTGAACGGCGACGACACGCTGCCCGCCGATCCCTGCGTGCCCAACGGCGCTTCGCTGGCCTGCGGCGACGACGACGACGACGGCGTCCCCAACGGCATCGACGACGCGCCCAATGACCCCTGCCTGCCCGACGTCAACTCGCTGGCCTGCCCGACCGGCGACTTCGACGCCGACACCCTGCCCAACAACCAGGACAGCGACCCCAGCGACCCCTGCGTCCCCGACGCCGACGCCGTGGCCTGCCCCACCGGCGACTTCGACACCGACGGCGTGCAGAACGGCGCCGACCCCGACCCGAGCGACAGCTGCAACCCCGTCGCCTGCGCCGGCGAAGGTGAGGGTGAAGGCGAAGGCGAGCCCGTCGGCGGCGAAGGCGAAGGCGAGGGCGAAGGCGAAGGCGAAGGCGAAGGCCTCGACGCCAGCCAGCCCTCTTTCTGCTCGGGCCAGGGCGCGGCGGTCAACGTCGGCGTCGGCTCCGGCGGCTCGACGTGCACCGGCCAGATCGCGGCCGACGCGTTTCAGTTCGCCATCTGCGCCTGCGACACCATCATTCCGGGCGGCAGCCAGGTGAACACCGACAGCTTCGACTCGCGCCTCGGCCCCCACGCGGCCCTGCTGGCCGACGGCAGCCAGAACGTCGGCAAGGACGGCCACGTGGCCACCAACGGCCCCCTCGACTTCAACGCCCAGAACCCGTCGTTGCGCCTGAAGGGCGAGCTGCGCGCCGGCGGCCTGGTCGACATCAAGAGCAACTCGAGCATCGAGGGCGGCGTCTACGCCGACGGCGACATCGTCGGCATGGGCGCGGTCATCGGCAAGTCGGTGCCCGGTGGCGCGCCGGTCGACTCGTTCTTCTCGACGGGCAACGTCACCGCCGGCAGCTACCGGGACGGCGACCTGGTCACCACCGGCACCATCGCCAACAACGTCACGGTGGCCAACGGATCGAAAGAGCCCGGACAGTTCGTGCCCTCGATCGATTCCTGCCCGTGCGATCCGGCCACGCGCCTCGACGTCGCCGCCATCACCGAGTTCGGCCGCACCCACAACGACAACGCCAACCCCGACTTCACGGCGCTGGCCGATCCGGCGGCCTACGCCAACCCCGCCATCGAGAACCCGACCGATCCTCTCGTGTTGCCGTGCGGCCGCTACTACCTCACGGCCATCAACCAGGCCTCGCTGACCATCCACGCCACCGGCCGCACCGCGGTGTTCGTCGACGGCGACGTGCGCGGCTCGATCAGCGTCATCGTCGACGACGGCGCCGAGATCGACCTGTTCATCAAAGACAGCTTCTTCCCGCAGGGCTCGCTCAACCTGGGCGACAGCACGCACCCCGCCGCGGTGCGCACCTACGTCGGTGGCAGCATGACGGCCGGCTCGAGCACGACCATCGGCGGCAACGTCTACGCCCCCGACGCCGACATCCGCTTCGGCGCCTCCGTCGACATCTTTGGCTCGCTGTTCGTGAAGACCGTGGGCTTCAGCGGCAACTCGACCATCCACTTCGACTCGGCCATCCGCGACGCCGGCGACATCTGTCCCCCCGACCCGCCGCCGGCGGGCGGTGAGGGTGAGGGTGAGCCGCCGCCGCCGCCGCCGCCGGGCGGTTGCACCTCGTGCTTCGACCCCGTCTGCGGCGCCGACGCCTGCCTGCCCGACACCGGCACCTGCGGCGCCTGCCGCGGCTCCCTCGACTGCTGCGTCTTTGAGACCTGCATCGCCGGCGTCTGCGTCAGCGCCGGCTGAGCGAGCTCGGCCCCGAGGAACCAAGCGCCCGGTGCTCCTGCGAGCCCGGGCGCTTTTCTTTTCGGAGGTTGGCCGACCCGCAAGGCACGCCGCGATCGCGGGTCTGCTGGGGGTCGCGCCAATTTTGTCGCGGTGTTGCCACAGCGCGCGCTCACTGGGGCGGATGTGCTGCAGCGAGCGGTACCAAGCCGTGCCCGCCGCGCCGCGATCACAGCACTGCAACGGAGCAAAATGCTCAGACAACGTCTCGTGTGCCGCGCGGGGGTTGGCCCGGCAGCTGCTTCTCCGCCCCCATGAACGATTCACGGCCCATGCTCCTCGTCGCCGACGACGACGACGACCTCCTCGAGGAGGCCACCCATTGGCTCGGCCAGGCCGGCTACCAGGTGCGCGTCGCCCGCCACGGCGGTGAGGCCATCAACGCCTTGCAGGGCGGGATGCAGCCCAGCGTGATCATCCTCGACCTGATGATGCCGGTGACGAGCGGCTGGGACGTGTGGGACTGGCTGCAGGCGTCGGCATCCCGCGACTTGCCCGTCATCATCTGGACGGCGACCGGCCTCAGCCAGGGCGCGGTCGGCCACGCCCGCGTGGTGCAGAAGGGCCGCGATCCCCAGACGCTGCTGAAGGCCATCCGCGAGCTGCTGGGGACCGCCGGCGAGCAGACCCCGGCCTTTGGTGTCGGCGCCGTCTCGGTCGGCGAGGTGGGCGCGGCCCCGGTCGGCGCGGTCGGCGCGGTCTCAATCGGCGCGGTCGGCGCGGTCCCGGTCGGCGCGGCCCCGATCGGCGCGGTCGCGGCCGTCGCGGCTGGCGACCCGGTCTCTGGCGACCCGGTCTCTGGCGACCCGGACTCGGGCGACCCGGTCTCGGGCGACGGCCCGCAAAAGGTGTGACGGCTGCAGCTGTGTCCCGCCGTCAGCAACTTTCTGACGTCGTGTGATGGCGCGGGAACGCGTTCCAGCACCGTCCAAAAGGTGACGCCGCACGGCCCGCCCGTGCGGTGCGCGTGCGGCGCCGGGTGACGCGCTGACGTCGACGGTTCAGCCGCCGAGGGTGCCGCAGCGGCCGCTCGAACAGACCTGCGGGAAGCAGCAATCCAGGCTGGTGGCGCAAGCGCCGCACACGCCATCGCCGGCGCCGCTGTCGCCGAGACAGGCCTGGGTACCGCATTGGTTGTCGGGGTCGCAGGCGGTGCAGCCGCCGCCGCCGACGGGCTCGCCTTCGCCTTCGCCTTCGCCGCCGACGGGTTCGCCCTCGCCCTCGCCGCCGACGCCGCCTTCTCCCTCGCCTTCACCGCCGACGCCGCCTTCGCCTTCGCCCTCGCCCGGCTCGACGCAGGCGTTGCCCGCCGAGCGCACCGCGGAGTCGAAGTGCAGCGAGACGTTGCCGCCAAAGGTCGCGGTGTTGACGAACAAGGCGCCGAACACACGCAGCGATGCCGAGAAGTCGACGTCGGCGTTGGGGGCGTAGATGAGGCCGCCGAATTCGCCGGAGGCCCCGAGCGCGAGCTGCCCATTCACATAGGTGCGCACCGCCGACGGGTGCTGCGCGTCGCCGAGCGAAGTCGACGAGTTGAAGGCCATGTTGCCCGTGACAAAGATGTCGACCTCGGCGCCGTCGGCGAGGGTGATGGTCAGCGAGTCGGCGATGAAGTCGCCGTCGACGAACAACACGGTGCGGTCGAGGGCGTGGATCGTCAGGCCTTGATCCTGGTTGATGCCCGAGAGGTAGTAGCGGCCGCAGGCCAGCTCGATGGTGCCCGGACCGTCGACGGCGGGGTCGGCCCAGGTGGCGGCGTCGAACGACTCGTCTTCGTTTGGGGTGTTCGGGTCGTCGAACACGGCGTTGTCGTTGTGGTCGCGGGCAAAGGTCACGAGGTCGACGATGGGCACGCGTTGATCTTCTTTGCAGGGGCAAGGCGCGACCGCCGGCACCGCCAGCTCGATGATGTTGGCCGGCGCGATGTTCACGCTGCGCAACGTCGCCGTGTCGGGGTCGGTCAGGTAGAGCTCGCCGTTGGGGATGTCGAGGTTCTCGACGCGGGTGCCGCCGGAGTAGACGTCGTTGCCGACCGGCAGCTGCCCGCCCGAGCCATCGGTGCTGATGTCGCCAAAGGCATAGAGGTCGCCCTTGATGTCGCTGGTGCCGCGGATGACGACGTCGCCGCTGCCGACGACGAGGGAGCCGCCGACGTTCATGGTCGCCAGCAGGTCGAACGCGCCGTTCACGCCGACGTGGCCGTCGTTGAAGATGTTGCCTTCGCCGTAGGGTCCGTTGTTGGAGTTAAAGGCGTCGGTGGTGACCTGCGAGCCGTCGCCGACGAGGTCGGAGCAGGAGCAGAAGCCGAACTGAAAGGCCGCCTGGGCGATGTCGCCGAGGCAGACGTCGCCGCCGGTGCCACCGATGGTCACCACCGTGCCGCTGCCGGTGCAGAAGCCCTGGTAGGGATCTTCGAGGGGGCTCGAGCCGCAGGTGCCGTCGGCGAAGCACACCTGCAGGGCCGGGCAGTCGGTGTCGACGGTGCAGGGCGCGCCCACGCAGGCCCCGGCGGTGCAGCTCTGGCCGACGCCGCAGTCGGTGGCGTCGATGCAGGACGCCGCCGCGCACGAGCCATCGGCGCCGCAGACGCGGCCGGCGCCGCAGTCGGCGTCGCTGCCGCAGGCGGTGTCGGCGCAGCCGCCGTCGACGCAACGCTCGCCGGCGAGGCAGTCGGTGTCGACGGCGCAGCCGGAGCCCTCTCCCTCGCCTTCGGCGCCTTCGCCTTCGCCTTCGCCTTCGCCTTCGCCGGCTTCGCCCTCGCCCTCGGCGGCGGCTTCGCCTTCGCCTTCGGCGACGGCCGTGCTGCAGTCGCAGGCCGACGTCGACAACATCATCAGGAGTGTGGCCAGGGGCAGGAGCCGGAGAGTCATGGGTTCACCTCAGGACTCCGAGGGTCCGGGATCCGGGGCTCCCGGGCAAGATCGGACGCTTTCGCCGGTGGTGCACACCGCCGCCGCCTTGCCTGTTTCTGCGGGTGCGCCCCCGGAGATCAGGCCGCGTTGGGCACGGCCTGCGGCGTCTGCGCCGCCTTGAGCTGGGCCGCGAACCCGGCTTTGTCGATCGCGCGCGACGCCGCTTCGTCGCGGTCGACGATGTGCCGCATGACGAGGTCGACCAGCGAGTCGTTGAGGGTGCGCATGCCGACATTCCTCGAT
>JBKJNL010000013.1:0-7712 GCA_046593615.1 Myxococcota bacterium
GGAGAAAGGCGGCGGGCATCAACAAGCAACACCTTCTGTGGCGGCGGGCGTGCTGGGCTCGGCCTCGATGCGCGCCCGCAGTGCGGCGACGACCTTCGATGGCGGCGCGCGACCCAGGACGGTGGCGAGCTTGAGGGAGGCCCGCACCAGCTTGTCGAGGTCGACTCCGGTCTGGACGCCCATGCCGTGCAGCATGTTGACCAGGTCTTCGGTGGCGACGTTGCCCGATGCGCCCGGCGCGTAGGGGCAGCCGCCCAGGCCACCGGCGGCGGCGTCGAATGAGCGGATGCCTTCGTCGAGGGCCGCGGCGATGTTGGCCAGCGCCGTGCCGCGCGTGTCGTGCAGGTGGAGCGCGATCCGGCTCGCGTCGATCGAGCCCTTCAGGGCCCGCACCACGGCGACGACCTGCTTCGGGTTGCCCACGCCGATGGTGTCGCCGATGGAGATCTCATACGCCCCGAGAGCCACGAGCTTCTCGGCGACGTCGACGACGGCTTTGATCGGGATGTCACCTTCGTACGGGCAGCCCATCGCGCAGCTCACGTAACCGCGAAACGGCACGCCGTCGGCGACGGCGCGGGCGGCGACCTCGGCGTAGCGGGCCAGGGCTTCGGCGGTGCTGGCGTTGATGTTCTTCTGGTTGTGGCTCTCGGAGGCCGCCAGGAAGATCGCGACCTCGTCGAGGCCGGCGGCGCGGGCGCCCTCGTAGCCTTTGACGTTGGGCGTGAGCGCGGCCCAGGTCGCCTTGCCCTTGAGCGGCGGCTGCTGCGTCGCGTGGGCGACCTCAGCGTGGTCGGCGAGCGGTGGAATCCAGCGCGGGTTGACAAAGGCGGTGCACTCAATGCGCTGCAAGCCGGCGTCGGCGAGGTCGTTCAAGAACGACACCTTTGAGCGCGTGTCGACGACGACCTTTTCGTTTTGCAGCCCGTCGCGCGGCCCGACCTCCATCAGGCGCACGCGATCGGGCAGCGAGTCGAAGAGCATGCCGTTGAAGCTAACAGCGCTGATCGCAGGTGGCACCACCGTTTGCGGCGGCGCCGTTGCGGCTCAGTTGTCGGCGGTGGTGAGCGTAAAGGCCGAGGCCGCGTAGCCGTGGACGCCGATGGTCAGCACCCCCGACGACGACGGCACGAACTTCAAGGTCTCGTTGCCCGACGACGTGTACGCCTGCGCCAGCGCGTTGGCCTCGGTGGGGTTGCTGCCCATCTGCAGATAGACGTCGATGTCGGCGGCCGCCACGGTGCGGATGGTGATGGGCTTGCCCGCCACGACATTCACAGTGTGGTAGGAGTAGGCGCCCAGTGCGACGTTTCCTGTCACATTCAGGTGGGCGGTGGAAGCCGGCGGCGGCGGCGGCGGCGGCGGAGTCACGGTGCCGGTGCCGGGCTCGGTCCAGTTGATCGCCAGGTTGTATGTAGACGTCGCTGCGTAGCCGTTGACCGCGATGTAGATCTGGCCGCCACCGGGCACCGAGCAGGACTCGGCCGAGCCGTCTTTGTAGGGGCGGCAGTCGTAGGTCGACGTCGTCGGTGCGGCGCCTTTTTTGACATAGAGGTCGGCGTCACCGGTGCCGGTCATGTTCACGACAAAATTGGTGCCGGCCGCGACGTTGTAGGGCCCAAGCTGCACCCACTGATCTTTGGCGACGGTGCCGGTCTTGGTCTCGGTCCTGGGCGTCGGCGCCGTGCCACCGCCGGTGCCGGGCGTGGTCGGGTCGACGATGGACTCGTCGAGCATCCCCTTGATGTCGGCGTAGCGGATCTTTCCGCCGGCGACGGCCGCGTTGCGCACCGAGACGGGCAACCAGGCGAAGTCGGGGTGGAAGCGTTTGCTGGCGCCGATCCACTCGCCGCCGACGATCTTGCCGTCGACGTCGAGCTCGAGGACGTACTCGTAGCGGTCGGTCTGCGTGTAGCGGTCGATGGTGGTGCCGAGGTTGCCGTCGGTCTCCGACGACGACTCGCCGATGTAGCTGACGTCGAGCTTCACGTACTGCAGCTTGCTGGCCCGGGCGTTGAATGCGTAGGCCGTCGGGGCCGCGCCGCCGTTGGTGATGGCGATGGCCACCGTGGCCTCGGTGTAGCCGTTGGCCGACACATAGGCCTGCGTGGCGCCGGCGGGGACGACGACGTCACAGGTCTCGTCGGAGCCGTCGGCGTAGGGGCGGCAGTCGTAGGCGGCGTCGGTGGGCTGCGCGCCGAACTTCACGAACAGGTCGGCGTCGCCCGTGCTGCCGGCAGCGGCGCTCATGACGACCTTGAAGGGCTGGCCGGCGACGACGGTGATGGGGGCGACGTGGTGCCAGGCGCCCTTGGCGACGGTGGCGGTGTGGTTCTGCACTGCGCCGCCGAGGGTGGTGACGCCGAGGACACGGTTGGCGTCGGCGATGGTGAGCTCACGGGTCTCGACGACCTTGTAGCCGCGCAGCGGCTGGTTCCAGACCTCGTCGTCGTAGGTGCGGTCAAAGACGAACGAAGCGCGCTGCACGCCGAGGAAGTTGGTGACCAGCACGTGGAACGAGCCGGCGTTGGAGTCGCGGCACTCTTTCGTCGTCGGGCGGCCGTTGTCGTCGTAGTCGACGTCTTTGGCTTCGTCGGCGCCGACGCGGTCGTCGAGCTCGCAGCGCAGCGAGACGAACTTGGTCTCGACGCCTTCGTGGACCAGCGAGGCCAGGGCCTTGAGGTCATTGACCTTGAAGGTGATGCCGTTGCGGGTCACGGGGCGCTTGGGCTCGGGGGTCATGATGGCGGCGGGTGCCCAGGCGTGGCAGATGCCGAACCACGTCGGGATGCAGTAGCCCTCGGTCTTGCCGAAGCGGATCGAGCACTGCTCGCCGACGTCGGCCTTGCACTTCGTGGCGCTGTCGGCCGCCGTGCACTTCGTGCGGTGCGACTGGCTGTCGACGCCATTGGCCTTGCTGACCGCGTCTTCGACGCCGGTGACGTTGAAGGCCTTGCCGTACTTCGTCGACGGGCTGTCGTTGGCGCCGTCCCACTTGTGGTTCAGGCCGTCTTGATGGACGGGCCAGTACGAGCCGGCCCACGGGATGCGCGCGGCCTCGCCCTGCGCGGGCAGCTCGGCCAGCTTGTAGTTGAGGCTCGTCGAGAACAGCGACGGCGCGTCCTGGGCCGACCAGACCTCGGCCTTTTGCGCGCCGGGCTTTTCGACCGCGGTCACGTCGCCGCCGTCGACGATGGCGTTCACGCAGGCGGACGACAGCCCGAGGGCCGCGGCGGCGAAAAAGGAGAGCGAACGGAACAGCATGAAGAACCTCAAAGGGGCCTCGGGCGTTTGACCGATGCCGCAGCGCAGTATCGGGCAAACGTCGTAGGGTGGTGTGGACTTTCGGCCTACATCTCCGGACCAGGCGAACGTGCCGAGACGTCGCCGCCGCAGCACGATCGTGAAGCCGGAGCTTCCTGACGCGCTCCTTGTCCGTCAGGTGGTGGATGCCGGCCACGACATGTGTCGTCCCAGGTGTGACATCAGCCACAGATCCCCACCCTCTCGCACCCGTCGGGCCATCGGCCTTGCCCGCGCCTTGTGGCTTGCTCGACGGAGCTTTCCGGCTGGTGGCGGCTGTTTTTTGACTCTGCTCTCGATGCTGCTTCCGCGACCGCGCGGGAAGAATTGCTGACTTCCGTCGGGGCGGTGCGATGCTGACGAGGCCATGGCGGCCAACGTGGACCCCACAAAGCATCGCGTGCTCCTCGTCGGACCCCGCGTCGTGCACCTCCGGCCGTTCTTCGAGAAGCGTCACTATCCCGTCGTCGCGGCAGGCAAGGGCGTCGAGGGCATGGCCCAGCTCGACACCTCCTCGTGCTCGATCGTCATCCTCGAGCTGAACCTTGGTGACCTGACCGCCACCGAGTTCCTCATGGCCGCGCGCCAGGGACACCCCCGGGCGACGTTCCTGCTCCTCGACGAATCCACAAAGGCCGGCCAGATCGTCAAGGCCTTGCAGGCCGGGCTCGACGGCTACCTGGCGACGCCCCCCGACGAAGACCGGCTCTTCTACGAGGTGGAGCGCCACCTGCTTCGCAGCGCCGAGCCCGGCGAATCGCTCGATGCGTCGACGGTGTCGATGACGGTGTCGACGGGGATCTCCGAAGAGTCGGGCCCCAGCGGCTTCGAAGACGGCTCGACGCAGACCGCCATGCAGTCGATGACCGAGGCCACGCTGCACATCGCCCTCGCCGATCGCGAAGGCCAGGTGCAGGAGCTCGAGGAGCAGCTCAAGATCGCCACCGAAGCCGCGCGCCCGTTGCGCGAGACGATCAAACGCTTCGAAGAGGCCCAGCAGTCGTTGGCCGGCGTTCTCGACGGACCCCTCGATGCCGAGTCTGGCCAGCGCCTGCGCGAGCAGGTGCAGCTGGCCCAGGTCGCCTCGATCGAGATCGACTCGCTGCGCCTCGAGAGCAACGCCGGCCGTGAGGCGCGCACGCGCTTGCAGGCCGAGCTCGACGACGTGCTGCGTCGGCTGCGCCAGGCCACCAACAACGCCCCCGAAGACAAGACCGCGCGCGTCGAAGAGCTCGAGAGCGAGCTCATGGTCCTCGAGGGCCGCGTCTCCGAAGCCAACGACGCCGCCGCGGCCGCGCGCGAAGCACTGGCGCTCTCGAAAGACGAAGCCGAGGACGCCGAAGCCGAAGCCAAGGTGCTGCAGCTCGAGGTCGAGCGAACATCGCAGCGCGTGACGGACCTCGAGGCCGAGCTCGCCGCAGCCCAGATCGCGGCGTCGTCGGCGTCATCGGCGTCGTCAACGGCGGCGTCGACGTCGGCGGAGCTGACCGAGGTGCTCGAACGCGAGCGCGAGTCGCACCGCGAGGCGCTCGCCGCCGTTCGCAAAAATCTCGACGACGAGATTGCCCGGTTGAAAGACGAGGCCCGCGGCGCCGCCGAGCGAGCCGCCGCCGAGCTGCAATCCGCCAAAGACGCCCACGCTGCCGCCGAAGAACGCGCCGCCCGCGAGCAGGCCCGGGGCGCCGAAGACGACATCCGCCGCAGCGCCGCCGAAGAAGACGCCGTCGAAACCGCCGTCGCCGAAGCTCTCGCTGCCGAGCGCGTTGCCGAGCAGCAGCGCCAGACTGTCGCCGTCAGCGCCGCCGTCAGCGCCGCCATCGAGGCCGCCGAAGCCCGCGCCGCCGCCGTGGTTGCCACAGCCGTCGAGCAAGAGCGCACCGCCGCGGGCGAACGCGAGCGCGGCGCTGTGCTTTCTGCCGTCACCGACGCCGTCTCACGGGAGCGCGAGCGCCTCGAGATCCTGCACGGCAAGGCCTTTGAGCAGGCCCGCGCCGGCGCCGCCGACGACGTCGACGCCCGCCTGGCCAGCCTGCGCGCCGAGCTCGAAGGCACGCTCCACGCCGAGCGCACGCGCCTGGCCGACGAGACACGCCGGGCCGTCGACAACGCGACCGACGTCGGCTTCCAGCTCGAAGAAGCGCGCATGCGCATCGAATTCCTCGAAGACGACGCCGCCAAAGTCCACGCCGACGCCGACGACAAGATCAAAAAGGCCGAGAGCGACTTCAAGCGCGAGAAGCTGCGCCTCATCGAGGAGAAGCAGGCTGCGGCGTCGGGTTCTCAGGAAGCGGCGGTGCGCATCGAGCGCTTCGCGGCCGAGAGCGTGTTGCTGAAGAAGCAGAACGCAGAGCTGCTGGCGATGAAGGCCGGCCTCGAGCAACAGGCCCAGGAGTCCGCCGAGCGCGCCAACGCCGCCGTCGCCGAAGCCCTGGGCGTCAAAGAAAGCGCCGCCGACGCCGTAGCCCGCGCCAAAGACGCCTCCGACGCCCGCATGAGCGTCGACGCTGCCCTCGGCGCCGTGCAGAATCACGCCCGCGCTCTCGAGGAAGAATTGCAGCAGGAGCGGCTTCGCAGCGTCGACGCCGACGCCGCCCTCGCCGCCGCATCCGCCCGCCTCGCGGAGATCCAGACCGATCTGCACGCGCTGCTCGAGACCCAGGCCCGCGAAGCCCGCGAGCGCGACGAAGCTCACCAGCGCGCGCTCGCCGAACGGGACGAAGCCCACCAGCTTGCCCTCACGGCGAGCGACGAGGCCCGCGAGCGCGAGGGGGCAGACCGCGCCGCTGCCGTGACCGAGCGCGAAGCCGCCCACGCCGCCGGACTTGCTGCGCGCGAAAGCGCGCACGCCGCCGAGCTGGCCCAGCGCGACGCGGCGCACGCCCACGTGCTTGCCGACGTTGGTGGTGCGTCGGCGCAGGTCGCCGAGCTGCGCAGCGAGGTCGAGCGCCTGCGCGCCGGCCACGAGGTCGAGCTGGCCGCGGTCCGGTCGGGTCTCGAGGACGAGCTGTCGCGGCTGCGCAAAGAAGCCCAGCAGGTCCACGTGCAGGCGCAGGAATTCATCGCCGAGCTGCAGGCTCGTCTGCAGAGGCCGACCGACGGCGAGGGGCAGAAGGCCCACCCGCCCGAGCTCGAGCCTCTTGCGGCCGAGCGCGACCAGCTCGCCGCTCTCCTGCAGGCCGCGGAGCAAGAGGCGCGATCGTTGCGCGAACAGCTGGACGTTGCGTTGCAGGTCGGCGCCGCCGCTCCGCCGGAGCCCGCTGGCCACCCTGCCTCAGGGCCGCACGGGCCGTCGGCGGAAGAAGCAGCGGTCCTCAAAGCCCGCATCGCCGAGCTTGAGGCGTCGTCGTCGAGCGCGGAGCCCGCGGTGCTGGCCACGGTTCGCTCGCTCGTCGAGGCCATCGAGCCGCTGCGCTGGGGCCTCGGATCGGCCATCGACTACATGTTCCCCTTCGAATCCAACGACCAGGCCCTCGCCACCCACGTCCGCAACCTCCGGCTGCTGCAGGCGACGTTGACGCGGCTGGCCGCTGAGAGCGGCAAGCCGCAGATGCCGCAATAGCTGCGGACCAGGCGCAGCGCGCGCTGGGGCTCGTCGTCGAACCGGGCTCAGGCGTCGTCGACGGTGCCGGCTTCGCTCGCGGCGGCGGCTTCATCGGCGATGATGTCGTTGCACAGGCAGATGCACTGGTCGCAGATGAAGACCGCGGGTCCGGCGATGAGCTTCTTCACTTCGGAGCGTCGCTTCGCACAGAACGAGCAGGTGACGTGGTCGCCTGTGCCGAATGGGTCGTTGTCGCTGTCGTCGCCGTGGTCGTCGCTGTGGTCGTCGCCGTCGTCGTCGACTGCGCCGGCATCGGCATCATGTTCGCGCAGCGGCAGCCCCAGCAGATCGAAGCCACCAGCCTGGGCGAACAGCTCGTCGTAAGACTCGGCGTGACGTTTGGCGGCCAGCCAGTCGTCGCCCCAGACGTACATGCCGTGGCGCTGCACGACGACGGCGTGGACGAGCGGGTTGTCGAGGATGGCCGCGCGCAGCGAGTCGGCGAGGTCGCATTCATGGGCGGTGTTGGCGATGACCGGCACGCGGTGGACGTCGGCGTACCCGACGCCCTTCAAGCCCTTCAACATCTCGAGGCGGGTGAGCTCGATGTGGCTGTCGCCGTCGCGTTCGGCGATGGCCGCGGCCAGCACCGCGTTCTTGCTGTGGCTGTGGATGACCGCGCCAGCGCCGCGCAGTTTCATGGCTTCGAGGAATAATGGACAGCATTGAGATACGGTGAATCCGAGGTGCGCGGGTGGCGCCTGCAGTGTCTTTCCGTCGAGATCAAGCTCGAAGATCCAGTCTGGCTCAATCATTTCCTTGGCGATCCCTGACGGTGCCATGTATACTTTATCGCCAAGTCTGATCG
>JBKJNL010000055.1:0-3016 GCA_046593615.1 Myxococcota bacterium
GCGGTCTCGCGGCAGCGCGGCACCGGGCTGTGGAACAGGGCGACGTCGACGTCGTGGCCCGCAGAAGACGCGCCAGAAGCGGCGCCGCCCAGGGATTCGGCCAGGCGGCGTCCGGCGGCGGCGGCGCAGGCGTGGCCGTTGTCCGTCAACATCGCCTCTTCGTGGCGCGAGAGGTCGGTGATGGCGTCGCGCTCGGCGTGGCGCACGAGCAGGGCGGTGGGGCGACCCGTTCGAAAAAGGCTGGCGGCGGCGGTGGCGAGGGCGGTTCGGAGCTCCATGGAGCGCAATGTGACATCCCCCGACGTCATCGTCAGCGCGGGTGCGGGACCCCGGCCGACGTCGGCGCGTGGACGGCGCGTGGACGGCGCGTGGACGGCGCGTGGACGGCGCGTGGACGGCGTATGAGGGGACTCGTTTTTTTTCGTCTGGAGGTCCCGCGTGCCGCTCTTGAGCCACCGCATCCCCGAGCCCGAGCTGATGGAAGACCAGGCCCAGGCCCAGGCCTACTCCGAGGCCGACTTCGCCCAGCCCCACGAGATGTGCGTCGACCGCTTCGTCGCTTCGTGGCCGGCGGCGCGCGGACCCATCGCCGGCATCGCCCTCGACCTCGGCTGCGGCCCCGCCGACGTCGTGGTGCGCACCGCCCAGCGCTGCCCGAAGCTGGTCATCGACGGCGTCGACGGCGCCGAGGCCATGCTCGGCTTCGGGCGCGAGCGGGTGTTCAAGGCCGGGCTGTCGAATCGGGTGCGCCTGTACCGCGCGTTCTTGCCGCACGATCCGCTGCCACGCACCGGCTACGACGTCGTCATCAGCAACAGCATCCTGCACCAGCTGCACGACCCGACCGTGCTCTGGAAGACGCTGTGGAAGGCCGCGGCCAAAGGCGCCCACATTTTCTTGATGGACCTGCGCCGGCCGTCATCGACGCAAGAGGCCGCGGCCCTCGTCGACCGCTACGCCACCGGCGAGCCCGAGGTGCTGCGCCACGATTTCTACGCGTCGCTGTGCGCGGCGTTCACCCCCGACGAGGTGCGCGCCCAGCTGGCCGCGGCCGGGTTGCAGGCCCTGCAGGTCGACGTCATCAGCGATCGCCACCTGACGATTTCTGGTGCCATGCCGTGACGATTCATTGTGTCACCGCCGGTCATCGGCGGGCGGGCTCGCGGCAAAAGGCTTCGAGGTCGGTGGCCGCACCGGGGTGCCAGCCGGTCATCGCCAGCAGGCCGCCGAGGCCCAGGGCGCCGGCGCCGAGCAGGGTGCTGTAGAAGGGCTGCTCGTCGAAGAACGAGGCCTCCTGGGTGGTGACCTGGTAGGCGGCCGAGGTCAGCAACACGCCGCCGATGGTGCCGAGCACCGCGCCGACCACCAGGCGGCCGCCGTCGGGCCGGCCATTCCACACGTCGACGACCTCGCTGCGGTCGCCGGCTTTCAGTGTCACTTCGGTCTTTGACAGCGGCGGGTCGAAAGCATGATCGAAGGTCAGGCGACGCCCCTGGCGGTTGTGCTGGCCAGAGACCTCGAGGCGATCGACGCAGGCCGGGATTTCCAACGACGACGTCACCGCGCACGCCGACGACGGCAGGATCGCCGCCAGCAGGGCGGTCAGCATCACCACCACCCGAGAGAGACGGAGTGCTTTCATGAGCCTGGATGTAGCAGCCCGCGCGACCCTCGCCGCCGAGGCCCGCGCGCTCTTGCAGACCACCACCGCCGTCGATCTGCACGTCGATACGTTCATCCCCACGCGCCTCTACGGCTACGACGTCGACGAGACCCACGCCTACCCGTTCCGCAACCTGGTGGGGCACGTCGACCTGCCGCGGGCCGCGCGCGGCGGGCTCAAAGGCGCCCTGTGGTCGATCACCACCAACCCGTTTCGGCCGGCGGCGTCGCGGTTGCGCACGCTGAAAAAGAACCTCGAGCGCATGAAGGCCCTCGTCGATGCCTCGAAGCAGGCCGGCTGGGTCACGACCGCGACCGCCTTTGACGACGTCGTCGCCCGCGGGCTGCACGCCGTGCTGCCGGTGGTGCAGGGGGCCAACTGTCTGGGGCCGTCGTCGTCGTTTCGCGAGGCCGGCGCCGGCGACATCGTCTCGGCGACGCTCGTGCACCTGACGTCGTCGGACATCGGCGAGACGTCGACCCCGCTGCCGATGAAGCGCCTGTGGGGACCGGCAGGATTGACGCGCAAGGGGCACGCTGTCGTCGAGAGCATGAACGCCGAGCGCGTGCTGGTGGACCTCGCCCACGCCTCACCGGCGACGTTCTGGGACGCGGTCAAGATCCACGATCGCAGCTTGCCGTTGCTGGTCACGCACACGGGCTTGAGCGGCGTGCACGCGCATTGGCGCAACATCGACGACGCCCAGATCAAGGCCGTCGCCGACACCGGCGGCGTCGTCGGCGTCATCTACCACCCGGGCTTCCTGGGTCCGGGCCTGCCGGGGCAGGGCGGTTTGTCGGCGGTGATGCGCCACCTCGAGCACGTCGTCGCGGTCGTCGGCGAAGACCACGCGGCGCTGGGCTCGGATTGGGACGGCTTCATCTCGCCGCCCCACGAGCTCAAGGACGTGACGATGCTGCCGGGCCTCGTGGCCGCGATGCTGGCCGCAGGCTGGTCCGCCGAGCGCGTCAAAAAGATCGTCGCCGGCAACTTCCTGCGCTGCCTGCGCGCTGTGCGGCCCTGAGAGAGCCGAGTCGACAACGACGTCGTCACGGTGGGTCACCCGGTCGGTGAGGGGCTCAGCGGTGGATGCGCACGGTGCGGGTCGCGACGCCTTCGACCGCCCATGGCACGGCGACCTCGAAGCGCAGCACTTCGGCGAGCCCGGCAGGATCAAAGAAGGGGCGCCCCGAATCGGCCAGCACCACGTCGACGCCGGCGGAGCGCCAGGCCCGCACGCAGCGGGCAAACGAGCGGCCCACGTCGACGTTGTAGACGACGTCGCCGGCGAGGACGACGTCGCAGCCGGCGACCACGGCTTCGTCGGTGACGTCGCCGTGGCGGGTCTCGAAG
>JBKJNL010000228.1:0-4413 GCA_046593615.1 Myxococcota bacterium
ACACGCGACGTGGTCGGCGGTGTCGACTGTCTTGCCCCCGTCGCCGACGAGCGGCTCTTGACCTGTGATCTGGCCGCGGGAAGTCCCGGCGACAAAGTGGTCGAGCTCCACTACGGCGCGATTGTCGTCGTCGACAACGACTTCTTGTTGGCGATCAACGAAGAAGGCGGCGGCGGCATCGGCACCCTCGATCCCCGCTGCGTCGGCATCGGCAGCGTCGATGCCGCGTGCACGAGCGTCGACGCGAACGGGCTGTTCCGTTGTCAACGCAACAACACCAGCTGGCTGCAGGCCCACTGCGGCTGCCAACAGCGTGGCGCCGAGCTCGCTGTCATCGACGACGCCGCGACCAACGACGCCGTCCTCGGCCAGAGCGACGGGCAGGGTGCCTGGATCGGGCTCGAAGACGTCAACGCCGACGGCGTCTACGACAAATGGGTCGACGGCAGCCCGGTCACGTTCAGCCGCCTGCCGGATGCGGCGTTGGCGCCGAACCAGTGCGCGTTCGTTTCGCCGTTCCCCGCTGGCAGCTGGAGCTTGATCCCCTGCGACCAGCAGTCGTCGCCGCCATTCTTTGTCTGCCAGGTACCGGGGAATGCGCCCGCCGGGCCACCGACGTTGTTCTCTGCGAATTCGCCCCTCTGGCCCGAGCCACTCTTGTTGCAGGGCGAGAACCTCGGGGATGTCGGATCCGTGGAGATGCGCTGGCTCTCGCCGACGAACGGACCGACCACCTTCGCGCAGCAGGCGCCAGTGACCAGCGTTGTGGGTGGCACCGCCACCGTCGACACGACGCAGTTGGCGCCGGGCAACTGGCAGGCCTGCCTGGGGGCCTGCGTCCAGCTCACCATCCGCGCCCCGGCCAACGAGATCGAGCCCAACGACGTCGCCGGCGCCGCCACCGGTCTCGGACTCGCTTCGCCGGTCGGCGGCTTCGCCACCATCGGTGACAGCGACTTCTACTTCTTCCGCGCCTCGCAACCCGGCGCGCACACCGTCCGCCTGACGGTTCAGCTCGAGTCCGGCTGCGGCGCGATCGACGCCCGCATCGATGGCGGGCCGTCGTTTGTCCGTGGCTGCGGCCCCAACCAGACCACGTTGTCGTTCAACGACCTCGGGCTGCACTCGATCGAGGTGCGCAACTTCGACGCCCCCAACTTCAACTACATCCTGTCTGTCGAGGTGGGCGAAGGCGGTGGCGGAGTCGGCGTCTGCAACAACGGCGTGCTCGAACCCGGCGAGACCTGCGACTCCCCCGACGCCAGCTGCTTCAACTGCCAGGAAGACGACGAGCCACAAAACGGCACCGTCGCCGGCGCCGGCGTCGTCTTCGACCGCACCGCGCGCACCCTGCACCCCGGCGACACCGACGCCTTTCGCCTGCCGCAGCAATTCGTCGGCGCGGTCGAGCTGCGCCGCCTGTTCGGTGAGCCCTGCGGCGACCTCGTGCTCGAAGAGCTCGACGGCTTCGGCTCGCGCATCAGCACCGCCCCAGCGGGGCAGAACGGTGAGTGCGGCGTCCTCGTCATCTCGCAGCCGACGCAAGAGCGCTTCGTGGCCGTGCGCGCGCCCAGCGGGGCCGGGCCGACCGGCGTTCGCTACGAGCTGGCGCTGGCGGCCCCTCCCCCTCCACCGCCCGCAGGCAGCGTCGGGCAGCCCTGCGTCGCGGGCGGCTGCAACGATCCCCAGCTGTTCTGCGCCCCAGACAACTTCTGTCGCGAGTCGTGCATCGGCGCCGCCGACTGCGACCTCTGCAGCGCCGTCAGCGGCGCCTGCACCTGCGACGCCGTGCAGGGTTGCGTCGCTCCCTCCAATGCCCCCGGAGACCTGCGGCTCGTGAACGGCACCAACGCCGCCGAGGGCCGCGTCGAGATCTTCTTCAACGGCGAATTCGGCACGGTGTGCGACGACTTCTTTGGCGTCGAAGAAGCCACGGTCGTCTGTCGCCAGCTCGGGCTCGCGGGCGGCACCGTCAGGAGCGTCGAGCTCGGCGGCGCCAACTTCGGCCCCGGCAGCGGTCGCATCTTTGTCGACGACACGGTGTGCGGCGGGGGCGAGGCGCGTCTCGAGCAATGCGCCTTTGCGCCGACCAGCGACTGCGAGCACCTCGAAGACGTCGGCGTCGTCTGCCAGCTGCCGTGACTGTTGCCCCGACGCGCGCTGTAGGGTGCGCCGGTGGCCGGACGCGAGCGCCTCGATGTCTTGTTGGTGACCCGGGGCTTGGTCGAGAGCCGCGGCCGGGCCCAGGCGCGCATCATCGCCGGCGACGTCGTCGTCGATGAGCACCGCGTCGACAAGCCTGGCACGCAGGTCAAGGTCGACGCGGTCATCCGCTTGAAGGGCGACGGCCTGCGCTGGGTCTCGCGCGGAGGCCTCAAGCTCGAAGCCGCCCTCGACACCTTTGCCGACGTCGACGTCGCCGGCGCCGTCTGCCTCGACGTCGGCGCCTCCACCGGCGGCTTCACCGACGTGTTGCTCGCGCGCGGCGCCACCCGCGTCTACGCCGTCGACGTCGGCCGCGCCCAGCTGCACGAGAAGCTGCGGCAGGACCCGCGGGTGGTGGTGCTCGAGCAGACGCACATCAAGAAGCTGGCGGTCGGCGCCCTCGACCCCACGCCGCGCATCGGCGTCGTCGACGTCAGCTTCATCTCGCTGCAGCAGGTGTTGCCAGCGCTGATCGCGCACCTGGCACCGATCGCCGACCTGGTCACGCTGGTGAAGCCGCAGTTCGAGGTCGGCCGCGAGCTGGTCGGCAAAGGCGGCATCGTGCGCGACGAGGCCGCCCGCCAAAAGGCCGTCGACGACGTCGTCAAAAAGGCCATCGAGCTGGGGCTCGACCACCGCGGCACCCGCCCGTCACCCATCGAGGGCGCCGACGGCAACGTCGAATTCCTGTGCTGGTTCACGCGGGGCGCGAGCCGCCCGCCTGCGGGCCCGCGACGATGACCGACAGCCCCGCGGAGCTCCCATGCGCGCCTTGATCGTCAACACGACGAGGCAGATCACACCGTTCCTCGAGCCGCCCGGCGAGGCGCTCTACGGGTCGACGACGGTGGGTGCGTCGGTGCGGGCGCTGCTCGCGGCCCGCGGCCTCGACGTCGTCACCATCGACGCCGACGAGCCCGTGCCCGCCGGTCCGGGGCCGGTCGTGGTGCTCGCCGATCACTGCTTCGTCACCGAAAAGGCTCTCGGCGACTTCCTCGGCCGGGCCTTTGACGTCGTGGTCACCCAAAAGAAGAGCGCGCGGTTGGCGCTGGCGAAGTCGCCGTCGGTGCAGTTCACGCTGCCGCTGTCGTCGGCGACGACGGAGCCCTTCGACGCCGACGGCCCGGGCGCCGCGCCGCCGCGCAACACGAGCGCGCTGCAGAAGCACGAGATGGCCGCGTCCGAGCGCGTCGCCTACGACTGCTTCTTCGTCGACGACGTCACGGCAGCGACGGGTGGCGCGCTGCTCGAGCGGCTGCGCCACGACAGCGTGCGCGTGGTGGTGCCCAAGGGCGAGCTTGGGATCCCGGTGCGCATGCCCACCCTCGGCGACGGCGCAGCCAACATCATGTTGCTGCCGGTGACGTCGACGTTGTGCGTCCACGTCCAGCATTGGGCGCACATCTTGTGGCTCAACCAGGCGGCCTTTGGCACGCGCTGGCTCGAGGTCGCGCGCGCGCACAAGCTGTGGTGCGCGTGGCGTCTGCTGACGACGTTCCCGTGGCGCCTGTCGTCGCTGATGCACCGCTTTGTGCGCACGGGAAAGAACGCGCGCATCCATCCCACGGCCTGGGTCGAGGCCTCGATCATCGGCGACGACGTCGTCATCGGCGCAAAGGCCAGCGTGCGCAATTGCGTCATCGGCAGCGGCGTCGTCGTCGGCGACCACGCCACCGTGCTCGGCTCGACGCTGGCAGATCGCGTGACCGTCACACCGCGCACCTTTGTGGTGTCGTCGGCGGCCTACCCCGACGCGGTGCTCTCGAACTACAAGCTGCAGGTCAGCCTGATCGGCCGCGGCGCGTCGTTGTCGACGTGGGCCGGCTTCATCGACGCCAAGCTGCAGGGCGCCGTCGACGTCATGCACGACGGCGCGCTGCGCAGCACCGAGCGCAGCTTCCTGGGCAGCTGCCTGGGGCACGGCGCCCACGTCGGCGCCAAGGTCTTGATCCTGCCGGGGCGTGAGATCCCAAACGGCGCGTTCGTGGTCATGCGCGACGACGAGCTCATCCGCGAGATCCCCGTCGAGCTGCCGCGGGGCGTGCCGCTGGTGCGCGATCAAGGACGGCTGGTGCCGCTCGCGTCAGCCGCGCCCACCGGCGCATCTGGAACGGCGTCGAGCGGGCCGTCGACGACGCCGTCGACGACGCCCTCGACGCTGCCGGGCTCGATCGGCTCGTAGCGCAGCTCGAATTCGGTCCAGCGCAC
>JBKJNL010000292.1:0-4314 GCA_046593615.1 Myxococcota bacterium
CGGCGCAGGCGAACCAGGCGAGCGCGCAGGGCGGCAATCGGTCCCAGCAGCAGACCGTGGACGTGGATCGCATGCGACTCCGGCGCCTCACCGCCCCGCTGGATGAGCCACAGAGGGATGTAGAGCTGAAACGCGGCGATGCCCGTGAAGATGACGTCGCCCCAACCCGTGGCCGTGGCGAGGTGCTTGCCGATCCACAGCGACAGCAAGAGGGCGACGGTGGCCCAGAGGGCCTCGACCATCCCGCGGCGCGCCACCGGCGACACGGCGTCGCTCACCGGCGTCGTGGTCACAGCCGCACGCCGACGTGGCGCAGGGCCACCATGACCGCCACGCCGACGGCGCGGGGCCCGAGGGAGACGTCGGGCATCTCGCCGTGGTGGTCGACGAAGTCGAGCATGCGCAGCGACGGGTCGCCGCCCAGGATGACGATGCGCGGCCGCGCATGCTGCTGCTCGAGGTCGAGCAGGGCCCGCAGGAGCGCGGACTGCGGCCGCGCTCCCAGCAACACCACGGCGCGGGCCGGCGCGGCCCCCGACGCGTGTCCCCGGACCACGGCCGCGCGGCGGCAGGCGGCGACGGCGTCGTCGTCGAGCTCAACGGGCCCGAGCAGCTCGAGCAGCTCGTCACGCAAGGCGCCGCGATCCGTCGGCGACAAGCCCGGCGGCGTCGACAAAAACACCGCCGGCTTGGCGGGCGCCGGCTTCGCATCCGCCGGCTTCGCATCCGCCGGCTTCGCACCCGCCGGCTGCGCACCCGCCGGCTTCGCGGGCGCCGGCTTCGCGGACGCTGGCTTCGCACCCGCCGGCTTCGCGGCTCGCGCCAGCAGACCCGCCGGCACCACGATCCTCGTCGTGGGGGCCGTCAGCTCGTTCTCCGGGACCAGCGGGCTCAGCAACGTCGAGGCGTCGAACAACTCTTCGTCGGGCTCGAGGGCCGCCGAGTCGGGCAGCGGCAGGCCTATCTCCTCGAGGCTCACCGAGCCCGTCGAGGCGTCGCGCCAGACCTCTTGCAGCGCCGGCATCACCCGCTGGCCGGTGCGCTGGATGTCGGCGGTGGCTTCGGCAAGGGCGGTGGCCAACGCCAGCGACACCGGTCGTGGGTGCCGCGTCGTCGCGACGGCCTCCAGCAGTTCGTCGTCGCCACCCGGCGTGAGCTCGGGCAGGTCGATCGTCTTGATGGTCTCCACCAGGCGCAAGGCCTCAGCGGTGGACTCGGTGAGGAATTCGCCGCCCGCCTCGAGCACGCGGTTGGCATCGAGCACGCCCACGAGCACCGCGGGCTCGTCAACGACTCCGTAGTGGTGATCGAATGAGCGCCCCAGCGTCTCGTCGTCGCAGCACATGATCTCGACGGTGCGGCCCGTGGCTCTCTGGATGATGTCGACGACGCCCTCATCGGTGGGGTCGGCCATCGCCAGATAGAGCCGCTCGCCCTCGGCGGTGCGCCGGACCCCGATGGGCAACACGCGCAGCCGCTCGGCGGCGTGGCGGGGCACGACATCGAGCATGCGCGGGTGGATCTCGATGGAGGCGACGTCGATGAGCTCGACGTGCACAGCGCGCGACAGCAGGCGCGCAAGGCGCTTGGATTCGATGACCTGATAGCGCACGAGCACGTGCACGAGCGGCGCGCCGGTCGCGGCCGACATCTGCTCCGCCTGCGACAGCACGCCGGCGTCGATGGCCCGGTACCGCAAGAGCAGCTCTCGAAGAAGCATCAGCGGCTCACGAGAACAGCTTCTCGAGCTTCTGCAACAGCTCGGGAGTCATCTTGACCTCGAGGGCGCCGAGGTTCTCGTCGAGCTGGGTCGTCGACGTCGCGCCCATGATCACGCTCGAGATGCCGGGCCGGGCCAGCGCCCACGCCAGCGCCAACCGCGTGCGCGAGGTGCCGACGTCGTTGGCGACCACGCCGAACTGCTTGACGCGATCGATGACGACGTCGTCCTTGAGGAACTTGTCGCGCAGCCAGGCCATGCTCTCGAGGCGCGAGCCAGCCGGCACGCCGTTGTCGTACTTCCCGGTCAAGACGCCCGAGGCGAGGGGGCTCCACACGACGAGGCCCATGCCCAACGACTTCGCCTGCGGTTGCACATCGGACTCGACCTTGGTGCGCGCGAGCAGCGAGTACTGCGGTTGCTCGACAACGGGGGAGAACAGATTGCGCCGGTCGCAGACGGCGTGGACATCGCGCAGCTGGGCGCCGGTCCACTCCGAGGTGCCCCAGTAGAGGACCTTGCCCTGGTGGATGAGGTCGTCCATCGCCCGCGCCGTTTCTTCGACGGCGACATCGTCGTCGAAGCGGTGGCAGAAGTAGACGTCGAGGTAGTCGGTGCCGATGCGCGCCAGCGACTTCTCGACCGACTCGATGATGTGCTTGCGGCTCAAGCCGCGGTCGTTCACATCGTCTGACATTGGCCAGAACACCTTTGACGAGATGACCAGCTCGTGGCGGGGCAGGTGCCGCAAAACGGCACCCATCTGTTTCTCGGCCTCGCCCTTGGCGTAGACGTCGGCGATGTCAAAGAAATTGACGCCGGCATCGAACGCGCGCCGGATGATGGCGGCCGCGGCGTCGGCGTCGGCGATGGAGCCGCCGAACGTCGTCCATCCACCCAGTGACAACGCGCTGACCTTGACGCCGGCGTTGCCGAGACGTCGGTACGGCATCTTTTCGTTGCTCATCGCGTCACCTCGTGCGGCACCCTGGCCGAGCGGCGCGCGAGCGGGAAGCCCGCTCCGGCTCGAACCGAAGCCGCAGCATCATTCGTCGTCTTCTTCGCCGGGCCAGGCGTCTTTGTACGACGGCCGCTCACGCAGCCGGTCACGCCACGAGCGCACGCGCGGAAACGCGTCGAGGTCGATCTTGAGCTGTTCGAGCAGGTCGAGCAGCGGCGTCGAGAGCGTGTCGGCCACGGAGTAGTCGCCAGCCAGGAACGCCCGTCGCGCCAGGTGCCGGTCGAGGATGTCGAGATGGCGATCGAGCTCGGCCCGCGCGCGCACGCTCGACTTCGGCGACTTTTCGCTGTCGTCGAGGACGTGGAGCTCGCAGTAGACCGTCCACAGCTCGACGGCGAAGCCGGTGCCGATGTAGCTCAGCCAGCTGTAGGCCTCGCCGCGCGCGGTCAAATCGGTGAAGCCCAGCGGTGACTGGGGGAAGCGCTCCGCGAGAAAAAGCAGGATCGCCGGAGACTCGAAGATCGCCAGCTCACCGCCGGGCCGGTGCTCGACGAGGGCGGGCAGACGGCCGAACGGGCTGCGCTTGAGAAAGGCTGCCGTGCGCGGCTTCGTCAGGTCGACGTCGCGCGGCGTGAACGGCACCTGGCACTCGTTCAGCCCCACGCGGACGGCCACGCAAAACGGCGACGGGCGGTACTCGTAGAGGGTGAACGGCGGAGCTTTCGAGGTGGTCGTCATGCTCTTTCCGAAATGGCCGAGCACGCTACGACGGATCGGTTCCGGACGCGAACATGGGGCCGAGACGGGTAAAATGCCATGGCTCAATCGGTGCTAAACCCTCGGACTTCCCAGGGGGCTTCCCATGCGTGCTCGCGGCTTCACCTTGATCGAGCTGATGATCGTCGTCGCGATCATCGGCATCCTCGCGGCCATCGCCATCCCGAACTTTCAGAAGTTCCAGTGCCGCACCAAGCAATCGGAGGCCAAGTCGGCCCTCAAGCTGATGCTCGTCGCCGAAGAGTCGTATCGCGGCGAGAACGACCACTACGTCGGCGGCGTCGAGGCCGATCTGTTCATCGCCAACTTCATCATCAAGGGCGGCAAGAAGCGCTACGACTACTCAGCCGTGGTCGGACCGTCGCTCATCACCTTTGTCGGCGCCGCCACCCCGCTCCCCGCCTTTGCGGGTGAGCTCGGTGGCGACACCTGGGCGATCGACGAGAACGCGAACCTCGTGAACGTGGTGAACGGCTGCGACTGAGTGACAAAGATCGGCCGTTTTCGGGAGTGCCCGCCCAAAAACGGCAGTCCAGGCGCCACAGAGCGCCTCTGAACGAGCCTGGTTCCTGGTACGAAACCTGTATAAACGTCCGCACCCCCCCAAGGAGCACAGATGACCAAGCGCGCATTTACCCTGATTGAGCTCATGATCGTCGTCGCGATCATCGGCATCCTGGCCGCCATCGCCATCCCGAACTTCATCAAGTTCCAGTGCCGTTCGAAGCAGTCGGAGGCCAAGGGCAACCTCAAGGCCCTGTACGTCGCTGAAGAGAGCTACCGCGCCGAGAACGACGCCTACATGGCGTGTGACACCACCGTGTGCGGGCCGACCGGCACGAACCAGATGGGCTAC
>JBKJNL010000357.1:0-2610 GCA_046593615.1 Myxococcota bacterium
GAACACCGCCAGGCGGTGCGCGGCCTGGATGCCCAGGCGACGTCCGGTCTCCGTCGACAGCGCTGCGAACACCTCGTCGGGATCGTGGAACCCCTGGGCCTCGACGGCGGCGTCGACGCGCAAGGCTTCGCTGTGCACCACGCGGTGCGAGCGCTGGTCGTAGATGAACAGCGTGCCGGTGCTCTCGCTCCTGGCCTTTGTCGTCGCCACCGCCGGGTAGAGCAGGCAGGGCAGCGTCGTGCAGGCCAGGCACGGCGACAGCGCGCCCAGCACCGTCGCGGCCATCCCGAGCCGGTAGTTGGTCTGGGCGTCGTCGAGGGCGACGCTCGCCGTCTTGACCTCGACCGAGACCAGGTAGTTGGACACCTTTGGGTTGTTGCGCGCAAACCAATCAAGCCCGGGCTCGTTGCGTGCCTCGAGCGGCGCAGTGGCCGACAGGTCGTCGATGCCAGCGCCGTCGATCGAGGTCTTGAAGCCTTCGGCCACCAGGCGCAGGGCGTCGTTGGGTGCGATCTCACCGGTCGGCACGGCGGTTGTTTGTGGATAATGAATCGTGCCGGACTTCGTGGGCGGCGCGCCAGCGAGCAGGACGCGGGCGTCGTAGGCGCCGAGGAACGCGACGTCGGCGAGCCCCGCCAACGACGACGGCGGCTGTCGCTGCACCTTGAGCGGCGCGCACCCGCCGGTCAGGGTGCCGGCCCCGAGGCCCGCGAGCGTGCCGGACAGGGTGGCCACCAGAATCGCAGCGCGCACGACGACAGAGCGGAGAGAGCGGGGCAGCGACGACGGCATCGCATCATCCTCCATGCATCCGGGTTGACTCGGCAACCTGTAGTCTCAGCAGTGATGACCAAGAACGTCAGCAACCGTGGCCAGCAGCCTGTGGTCCGCACGCCGCAGAGCCCGTCGACGCAGCCGTTGTCGTCGACGAAGAAGCCGACCACGGCGGAGAAGATCAAGGACAAGAAGCAGGCGCAGGCGGCCGACAAAAAGGCGCCCATCAAGGCGCCAAAGGCTCCGAAGCCGCAGGGTGTGCACGGCGCCGGTGGCGGAGCGGCCGGCGGCGACGACCACGACGAAGCACAGGGCGTCGGCGGCGTCGGAAACGTCGGCGCTGCGGACGGCGCCGACGAGATGGGCCGGCGCCGCGCCGGCGGCCTCGAGGCGCTGTGGGAGGCGCAACAAGAAGAGCGCGTCGAACGCGTCGAAGAAGCCCACGACTCCGCCGCCACCGGCGCCGACAGCATCAAGCGCAGCAAGGGCGGCGACTCGAGCTCCGACGGCTTCGACGACGGCGGGCAGGGGCAGCGTGAGGCCTACGAGAAGCTGCTCAAGGGCAACGTCAAGAACGATCAAGAGCGCTTCGCCGAGCTGCGCAAGAAAGGACTGAAGGACGACTTCCATCCCGAGAAGCCGCCACCTGACGTCGAGAAGCTCGGCGTGCCCCGCATCGCCGCGCACGTCGTGCGCCTGTTCGACGCCTGGACCCTCGAGGGCATGTCGCGCGCGCAATCGATCGAGAAGATGGCCTTGTGGATGTCGCAGCTGTCGACGCCCCAGGCGATCAAGAAGGTGCTGGCCGAGCTCGAGAGCAAGCCGATCCGCGACGTCTACCCGCTTGAGATCTTCATGAACGTGCTCGAGCACCGACCCGAGCTCATGCCGGGCGTGAAGAAAGGCGCCGTGCTCGGCAACCTCGACGATCTCAACACCAGCAAGAAGGTCTTTGCCGGCCACGCCATCCAGATCCACGTGCCCGTCGACACCCGCTTCAAGAGCTTCGCGCTGCTCGGCGGCGCCCGCCCGGGTTATGAGTTTTTTCCGACTGCGGGCGCCGACGATCGATATACATTATTGATCGATACTCCGGGGCGTTGGACCTTTGCGCTCCTCGCCGTGCCGATGGTCAACATCGGCCGCATCCAGAAGGAAGGCACAGACACCATCCTTGAGCTTTTTCAAGTGACGGTGAACGCCATGGGCAAGAAGGGTGAGCCGATCTCGCCCGAAGACTGGCTGGGCCAGCAGGCCGCCGCCGACGCCGCAGACGCCGGCGACGACGAAGCCGACGACGTCGCCCTCGTCGCAGAGCGAGCGGTGGAGCCCGCGCCGCTGTTGATCCTGCAGATCCGCAAAGCCCTCGAAACCATCAGCCGCGACGAGAGCGCGGGTGCTGCAGTGGCGGCCACGTATTCATGGGACCTGCGGCTGCACGCCCCGGGCGCCGACGCCGGCGGCGAGGGCGTGCTGCACCTCGTCGTCGAACGGGCCGGCCCGTTCGATCCGGTCTGGCAAAAGGCGCGCGAGGCCATCGTGCTGCGCCAGCGCGAATACGAGCCAGGGCGCGCGCTGCTCACCAACGAAGACATCGCCGCCGCCCTGCGCCGGGCGCGGGTCCGCTGATCGTCGTCGCGGTCGTCGTTGTCGTCGGGCGTCGGGCGTTGGGGCTCAGGGCTTGTGCAGCGCGGCGATCGATTGGCGCAGCGGCAGGTCGCGCCAATCCTGGGCGCCGCTCAGCTGGCGCACGATGCGGCCGTCGGTGTCGATGACAAACGTCGCCGGCAGCGAGCGCACGCCCAGGGCCGGCTCGACGACGATCTTCGGGTCCCA
>JBKJNL010000394.1:0-9649 GCA_046593615.1 Myxococcota bacterium
CGGTGGCCGCGCACAAGCGCACGCAGGCGCCGACGTTGCCGGCGATGGCCGGGCGATCGAGCACGAGATGCACGACGGGGACGACATCGTCGGCTTCAGCATCGTCGCCGCCATCTCTGCCGGCGTCAGCGCCAGCGCTGTCGTCGTCGTCGTCGCTCGGTGCTACTTCGGGAGGATGCGCGCTCATCTGCAACTGCTCGCGTTCTCGTTCATCGCCGCCATCGTCGTCGACGGCTGCACCTGCGGCAAGGAGGTCGACGCGCCCAAAAAGGCCTTTCTCGACGAGCTGGTGCGCCGCCGCGTACCCGACACCGACCTCGTCGTCGCCCTGCCCAAGGGCTGGCTGATCGAGACGCCGAACCCGGGACCGATGCCGCCGCCGCCGACGACGACCAGCCCGCTCGGATCCTCGAAGGTCGAGCTCAAGACGCGAACGCTGCTGCAGGCCCGCCCCGGCACACCCGCGCCCGGCACGCTGGTGGCGCCGCTGCTGCTCGTCCTCGAAGACCCTTGGCTGCCGCTCGGCACCACCGGCGTCGATTACCTGGTGGCCCAACGTGGTGCGAACCAGTCGGTGATCGGCACCAACATCCGCCACGTCGACGCCGAGCCGTCGCGGCGCCAGGGCCGGCCGAGCTACCACGTGCGCGACGAGTGGACCGTGCGCGGCGACGCCTTTTCCAAAGACATCTCGCAGGAGGCGCTGCTGCTGCTCGACGACGTCAAGGCCCCCGGCGGCGGCGCGGCCATGCACGGCTACACGGTGGTCATCACCCTCGAGAAGGGTGAGTTCCAGAAGCTGCAACCGCTGGTGCGCGAGATTCTGGCGTCGGTGGTCTTTGAAGAGCGCGACGCCCCGCCCGACGCCGGCCCCGCGAAGTAGCGTTCGAAGATCCGGGACACCCGGCGCCAGCTGAGGCTGTTGCTCCCGCAGCGTGACATCTTTGCCGCCAGAACGACCGCGCCGAGCTGCGTGGCAAGCGGCGTGACCGCTGTAACTTCGCCAAGAAGCCTGCCGATCACGAGCATCACCGATGAGCCAGAACGAGCTGCAGCAACAGATTCTTGATGTGATGCCCGACGGGGTCTTCATCTACACCGGCGACCGCATCACGTACTGCAACCCTGCCATTTTGCGGATGCTTGGCGTCAGCAGCGCAGAAAAGCTGTTGGGTGGCTCGGCGTGGTCCATCTTCCACCCACAGTCTCACGACGTGGTCGGGCGGCGCATCGACATGGTCCGGGCGCAGCCCGTCGGCGTGGCGATGGTCGAAGAAGAGCTCGTGCAGCTCGTCGACGGCATGGTTCCCGTCGAGGTCGTCGCGACGCGCTTCGTGCAGGGTGGTGAGCCCGCCATCCTCGTCGTCGTCCACGACCTCAGCCGAAGAAAGGGGCCCGTGAAGGTCGTTTTGGACCCCGGCGCACCACCGGCGCCCGTTGCCGCGCCGACCCTTGGCGCGCCGAGGTATGGCGAAAAAAGCAGCAGTGAGATTTTCGACTGCGTCACCGATCCGTTGTTCATCTATGACCGCGAGTCGTTGCGATATCTTGCCGTCAATGACGCCGCGGTCGACCAGTACGGTTACAGCCGAGACGAATTTCTCGGCATGACCATCAAAGACGTCCGCCCTGTCGAAGACGTGCCCGCCCTGATCGACATGCTGGCGCGCGCGGGCGTCGGCCGCGAGGCCCGCGGTCTCTGGCGGCACCAGACCAAGAGCGGGTCGATCATCGACGTCGACATCTCCGCCGCGGGCCTCGAGCTGGCCGGTCGGCCCGCGTGCCTGATCCAGGCGCGCAACGTCACCGCGCGCCTGGCCGCAGAGCGGACCGCAACGCAGACGCTGGCGGCGCTGCAGCAGGCGGAGAACCTGGCGCGCATCGCGGCTTCGGCGGCGAAGCTCGGTGGGTGGGTGGTCGACCTCATCAAGAACACCGTCACCTGGTCTGACGAGGTCTGTTTTCTTCACGACCGGCCCGCTGGCTACCGACCGCCGATCGATGAAGCGATCGACTACTACGCCCCGGAGCACCGCGCGGTGATCAGCGCTGCCGTGGCCGCGTGCGCCGAAGCAGGAACACCCTTCGACCTCGAGCTCGAGCTCGTGTCAGCCAAAAAGCGACGCTTCTGGGTGAGGGCGATCGGCGACGCGGTGCGCGACGGCACCGGCCGCGTCGTCGGTGTCCAGGGCGCCTTCCAGGACATCTCGGCAGTGCGTGAAGGCATCGACGCCATCCGTCTGAGCGAAGAGCGCTTTCGCCTGCTCTCGAAAGCGACCGCCGACGCCGTCTGGGACTGGGACTGGGTCACGAACGCGCTCTGGTGGAACGAGGGCGTCGAGAGGCTGTTCGGGTACCGCCGTGACGAGATCGAGCCGACCAGCCGATTCCGTCTCGACCGGGTGCACCCCGACGACGTCGACGCCATGAACGCGATCGTCAACGGCGCCGTCGAGGGCGGGGCCGCGAGCTGGTCCGCCGAGTACCGCTTCCGCAACCACGATGGCGACTACGTCTGGGTGCTCGACCGCGGCTACGTCTTGCGCGATCCGGGCGGCGGGGCGGTGCGCATGGTCGGGGGCATGCAAGACCTCACCGAGCGCAAGCGAAGCGAGGAGCGCATCGCCGAGCAGGCGACGCTGCTTGACGGGGCGCGCGACGCGATCGTCGTGCGCGACCTCGAGCTGGCGCCCACCTATTGGAACCGGAGCGCGGCGCAGCTCTACGGCTTCGAAGACGGCAGCGCGCGGCGCCTGGCGTCGAATCTCTACGTCGACGCGCACAAGGTCGAAGAGGCCCGTCTGGCAACGCTGAGCCGAGGAGGTTGGAGCGGAGAGCTGCGCGTCAACGGCTTCGGCGGCCGCGCGTTGTTGGTCTCGAGCCACTGGTCTCTCGTTCGCGACAAGGCTGGACACCCCCGGGCGTTGCTCATCATCAGCACCGACATCACGGATCGAAAGAACCTCGAGACGCAGTTCATCAGGGCCCAGCGCATGGAGAGCATCGGCACGCTCGCCGGTGGCATCGCCCACGACCTGAACAACATCCTCACGCCGATCCTCGGGTCGATCGCGCTGCTGCAGCGCGACGTGGCCGGGAACGCCGACGCGCTCGACACCCTCGCGACGCTCGAGATCTGCGCACGGCGCGGCGCCGATCTGGTGAAGCAGGTGCTGTCGTTCGCCCGCGGGGTCGCAGGGGACCGCATGACGGTCAACGTCGCTCACATCGCCCGCGAGCTGCTTCAGGTGCTTGAAGACACCCTCCCGAAGTCGATCACGCTCCGCTTCAACCCGAGTCGCGACCTCTGGACTGTGAGCGGAGACTCGACCCAGCTCCACCAGGTGCTGCTCAACCTGTGCGTCAACGCCAGAGACGCGATGCCCGCTGGCGGCGACCTGAGGGTCAGCATGGAGAACATCGTGCTCGACGAGACCTACGCCGCGATGAACGTCGACGCGCACCCGGGGCCGTACGTCATGCTGCAGGTCGGCGACACGGGCAGCGGCATCCCGGCCGAGATTCGCGAAAGGATCTTCGACCCGTTCTTCACGACCAAGGACATCGGCAAGGGGACAGGCCTCGGCCTCTCGACCACCCTGACCATCGTGAAGAGCCACGGCGGCTTCATCAACGTCTACAGCGAGCCCGACAAAGGCACGAAGTTCCAAGTCTACCTTCCCTCGAACGCATCAAGCGCGGCCGCCGCCGAGGCCGCCATTCAACAGACCGAGCTGCCGCGCGGTGACGGAGAAATCGTGCTGGTGGTCGACGACGAAGAAAGCATCCGCAAGGTGGTGCGGGGAACGCTTGAGCGCTTCGGCTACGGCGTCATGGTCGCGCGACACGGCGCGGAGGCTGTCGCTCTCTACGCGCAACACAAGGGTCGCATCGCGCTGGTGCTGACCGACATGGCCATGCCCGTCATGGACGGCCTCGCGACGATCATCGCCATCAAGGCAATCGACGCCGACGCAAAGATTGTCGGCTCCAGCGGCCTGACGGCCAACGGCGACATCGCAAAGGCCGTCGGCGCCGGCATCAAGCACTTCGTGGCCAAGCCCTACACAGCAGAAGCTCTGCTGACCACGCTGGCCAAAGCGGTCGGCAAGATCCCAGACAACTGAATCGACAACTGAATCGACAACTGAATCGACAACTGATCGACAACTGGTGGGCAGAACCCAGCTGACCGGCCTACTTCTTGGCAGCCGGCTTCTTCTCGACCGGCTTGTCGTCTTCTTCGATGGCGAAGCGCACCAGGGTCTTCACGGCGTCGTTGCGGCGCACGTTGCCGAGCAGCAGCTTCAGGTCTTCGTAGACGGTGGGGTCGTTGAGCAACATGCCGACGGTGCCTTTGCCCTTCTTGACCTCGGCCACGATCTGCCGGACGTCGCCGGTGATGACCTTGAGGTCGGCGGAGGCGCCACCGACGGAGGCCATGATCTGACCGTCGTCAGGCTTGTAGATGAGGTTGTGCACCAGGCTGTCTTTGGTGCGGACGTCGTTCACGACCTGGGTCGCCTCGGCGATCAACTTGCGTGCATCGGCGACGGTGGCTTCGCCCTGCTCACCGTATATCAACTCATGCACCAGAGACTTGTTGGTGCGGACGTCAGCGAGGATGCCGTCGATCTTGGTTAGGCCTTCGTTGACTGTTTTTGATGATGCACTGATGTTGCCAACGATGTCTTTGTATGCCTGACCGCTGCTCTTGTCAAAGATGAGCTGGTGGATGAGCCCGTTGCCGTGTTGGATCTCGTCGGCGATGTCCTGGATGGACTGCATCGCGGCGACGACCGTGGCCTCGCCGCCGGCCTTTCGGAAGCCTTCGAGCAGCGCGCGGATGCTCTCGGTCGAAGCGTTGACGTTGTCGATGATCTCGCCGGTCGAGGCGAGCGCGGCGGCGATGTCGACGCCTTCGTCTGAGCTGAGCATGTCGCCGTCGTTCACCTGCGGCTTGCTGAGCGAGCCGATGGTGATGTCGATGAACTTGTCGCCGAGCAGCCCCTCGGTCTGCACCGCGGCGATCGAGTCGGTGCGGACGCGTTCGAGCACATCCGTCGAGATGCGCATGTCGACGGTCATCTTGCGGGCGGTGCCGTCGCCGACCTGCAGGGTGCTGCCCGGGCCATGATCCTTCAGCACCTTGATGGTGACGCTGTCGACGTGGGACCAGTAGATCTTGCCGGCGCCGACGCCGTCGCGGCCGCGCACGCGCACCAGGATCCGCTCGCGCGCGGCCTGGCCGTGGAAGTCGAGGCCGACGACCTCGACGGTGGCCTCGAGCTTCTCGTCGGGATCGCTGGCGATGACCGAGAGGTTCTTCGGGTCGGCGAACTTGTTCTGCAGCACCTTGAGCGGCGCCGTCAGCGTGGCCTGCCCTTCGGGAACGATGATCGTGCCGAGGTCGACGGGCTTGACGATGGCGGCGTCGGCGTTGGGGTCGAGCTCGGGCAGGTCGATCTTGTTGACGATGCCGATCGAGATGCCGGCCAGGCGGACCTGCGCGCCCACCTTCAAGCCGGCGACGTTCGAGAAGCGGGCCTTCAGGTGCGCCGACTTCTGCCACAGCTTCCGCTCCTGTCCGATGACGAACAGGGAGAGGAACGTCGCCACGATGCCGAGCGCGACGAAGAGGCCGACCTTGACGTCGGTGCTTCGTTGGTTCTTTGCCATGACCCCAAGCTAGCGGAAACGATGGGGTCCCGCACCTGCTCCTTGTCGTCGTCGCTGCGGAAGAGGGAGCCAGGCAGTGCTTGCTCCCCTCTTCCGCAGCGGCCTCGATGTTCGGGTCGACGAGGCCGCCAGGACCGCGCCCGCGGAGAGGGGCGGGGGAGATGGCGGTCGTCGACGACGACGGCGGCGATGGTCGTGCTGCGTCGGCTAGCGCGTGATGTTGACCTTCAGCGGGTCGGCCCAGGTCTTGTGCTCATCCGTGTAATAAAGATAAGTCGACGAAGCCGGTCCTTCATAGGTGCCTGGAACAGTCGCCACCAGGTCGAGCGGGATCGTCTTGACCTCGCCCGGGCCCAGGTCGCGGAAGTAGAGAATCACCTCGCGGGCGCGGGTCTCGTAAAATGCGATCTTCTTGTCTTCGCGCAGCTTCTTCAGCTGCCAGTCCTGGTGCGTCAGGCCACCGGGGATGCCGATGCGGGCCAGCGTCATCGGCTGCCCCGTCGACGTCTTGTTCTTGATCAGCGCCGTGGCCCGCACGGCATCGCCCATCTTTGCCGTGGTCTTGTCGAGCGAGACCTGGAGGTCGACGACGGCGTCGGGTGACGTCGCCGGGCGGCCGCTGCGGAAAGTCACGCCCACGGTGTAGGGCAGCGCGTCCTGGCCATCGACGAGCAGCTTCACGTCGTTCTTGCCCTTCTTCATGAGCTTGCCGAAGCCGTCGACGACGATCGGGTCCTTGTGGCCGGCTTCGTAGTTGACCGTGGCAAACACTTCGCCGTTCACCTGCACGATGACGGTGCCCGGACCCTGCGTCTTTTTGTTGGCTTCGATGTAGGCCATAAAGGCTTTCAACGAGAGCACGGTGGCCTGCGTGGCGCCCCACTGCCCGTACGAGCCGCGGTGGTTCATCATCCACTCAATCGCTTTTCGGGTGTTGTCCGGATATCCACCACTGGCCTTCAACAAGCCGAGGATGGCCAGCGCGGTCGTCTCCAGCTGCAGGTTCTCGCCGCCCGAGCGCGTGATGCTGTGGTTGGCCTTTGTCCAGGCGCCCGAGGCGTCTTGCAGCGATGCCAGCTTCTTGGCGGCCGCTTCGCCTTCGACGGTGCGACCGGCGTTGAACAGCGTGTTGACCGCCAGGGCCAGCTCATAGCTGTCGGTCGTCGACGTCGACCGCGTCGCCTGCAGCTCGATCTCTTTGGCGATGTCGGGCGTGTGGGCCTCGGAGAGCGCGTAGGTGATGTAGGCGTCGGTCACGGTCGGCGACGCGCCGCCAAAGGAGTCGAGGGCGCGGTCGTTGCGCTGGTAGCCGCCCTTGCCGTCGCGGCGCTTCTTCAGCCACTCCGCCGTGCGCACCACCATGGCGCCGTCGACGTCGCCGTAGATGGCCTTCATGTCCATGAACTCGAGCAGCCCGTAGGCCGAGAGCGCTTCGTGGCCGGGGGCGCCGCCGAACCACTCGTAGCCCTTCTCGGGGGTCTCGAAGCCGACGAGCTTCTTGTATCCCGAGTCGAGCAGGCGCTGGGCACGTGCAACGATCGCGGGTGCGGCGACATTGTTCTTTTCAAGATACGTCAGGATCATGATGTTCGGATAGTTCGTCGACGATGTCTGCTCGAAACAGCCGTTGGGCTCTTGCAACATGCCTTCGAGGCCCGACAAGAGCGTGGCCGTGGGCGAGGGGTAGAAGCGCACGACGCCTTCGATGGTGCCGTCGACGGCCTCGCCGGTGTCAACGGTGTGGACGACCTTGTCTCTGAGCGTGCCGGCAAAGCCCTGCTCGATGGGGAAGCCACGCGGGACCACGGTGAGCTCGCGGACGAACTCGTCCTTCAGGCCCGAGCCCGCCGCCGAGAACGACACTTTTTCGGTGCCGGAGAGACCGGTGATGTCGAGATCATAGAACATCGAATCGCGGGCGTTCTTCTTCAGGGTCTTTGTGCCCCCGACGTCGCCCTTCACTGTCACCAGCGACTTGCCGTCGGCGGCCCCGCCTCCGCCGAACACGGCCTTGACGTCGACGTCGATGGCCTCGTCGCCTTCGTTGCTCAAGGTGAGGGGCACGAGAATCTTGTCGCCCGCCGAGACCTCGAGGGGCAGCTTCACGCTCATCGAGAACGGCAGCTTGCTGTCGAGCACGGTCTCGTCGCGGCCGGCGCGGCCGCCGCCGGCGCCTTCGGAAAAGACGCGGAACGAGGTGACGGCGTCGGAGAGGTAGAAGACGACGGAGGCGGTGCCGTCGGTGCCGGTCTTCACCTGGGGGATCCAGGCGACGGTCTCTCTGAAGTCGGTGCGCACCGCGGGGATGGCCGTGCCGCCATAGACCGGCTGCGGAAACACGCGCACCGGCGCGAGCACGAAGCCGACGCGCTCGTCGTCGTCAGCGTCCAGGCCGGCGACGTTTTCGTCGCGGCGCGCCATCTTCTTTTTCGCGTTGGGCGCCCAGTCCTTGTCGGCCATGGCTTCGCCAGCCACGTCGCCGGCCATCGCTTCCTCGCGGGCCCGTGCACGGACGGGGGCGACGATGCCCATTGGCATCTCGGCCATGGCCTTTGCGTCCATCTCCGCCGGGGCAGCGGCGGGCGCAGGCGCACGCGGCGGCGGCGGCGCTGCATCGGCCGGCATGGCTGCCATCGGCTCGGCGGGCATGGGCATCGCGGGCGCCTGCAGGTCGTCGAGCGCGCCGCCCTTCATCTGTACAACGCCTTCCTTTTCACCTTCGGCGGCGGCCATCCTGCCGCCCCGCGCGGGACGGGCGACGCCGCCACCGCCGGGTCCCATGCCGCGCAGGCCGAGACCGCCGCCACCGAAGCCGTCCATGCCCGAGGCAATCGACTCGACGGGCGGCGGAGGGTTGAAGACCATCTGCCACTCGAACGTGCGCCAGCCGCGCGCGCCCATCAGCAGCTCGAGGGCCAGCGCGCTCTTCTCTTCGGTGAGGTCGAAAAACACATTTGGTTCCTCGACCGTGCCGGGCAGCTCGGGCTCGAGGTAGAGGCGCGAGAGCATGTGGCCGGTCTTGTCGTCGGCGAACGAAATGACGGTGTCGTCGACGACGGCGAGGGCGAGGTCGGCGGGGATGGGCTTGCCGGCGCCGTCCGACGTCGTGATCGACAGCGTCACCTGGTCGCGCGGGCCGTAGTGGTCTTTGTGGGCCTTGACCTTGACGTCGAGTCGGCTGCGCCGGTTGCGGAACACCAGGCGCTCGGCCAGCGGCTCCTTCTTGTCGTTGAAGACGGTGACGCGGGCGACGCCCATGGCGTCTTTCAGCGCGTCTTTGCCTTCGAGCGAAACAACCGCGGTCTTGCCGGCGCTGACGTCGACGCCGACCTGGTCGACGACGTTGTCGCGCAAGACGGCGACGACGGCGAGCTTCTGATCGCTGCTGCAGGTGACGCCCGCCAGCAGGGCGCTGCGCTGGCCGTCGATGTCGTCGTAGGTGCGCAGCACGCAGCCGTCGGCGGTGGCGATGGGCAGCTGGATCTTGTCGACGATGCCCGCCGGCTTCGTGATCTCGGCCTTGTAGCTGCGGCCCGTCGCCGGGATGAACGTGAAGCGGCCAAGGCCCTCTTTGTAGCTCTTGAGCTCGGCCACCAGCTGGCCCTGGTCGTCGACGACGCGGCCCTCGACGTCGGCGGGCTTGCCGAGCGCCGTCTTGGCTTCGAAGTAGACGCGGCTCTCGAGCCCGGTCACGAGCTTGCCGCCCTCGGGGAAGAACGAGAGCTGCATCTTCTTCATGACGATCGGCACGGCCTTGCTGATCGACTCGGTGATGCCGCCGTCGTCGACGAGCACCGTCAACAGGCCGTCACCGACCTCGATGACCGGCGGCAGCTGGATTTTGACCAGCGCCCCGCCCTCGTCGTTGGTGGTGGCCTGCACGCGCGGCAGCTCCTGACCGTCGAGGCGCAGCACCGCGGTCACGGTCTGGTTCTTCATCGGCTCGCCTGTCGGGCGCTTCAGCTCAAAG
>JBKJNL010000665.1:0-3122 GCA_046593615.1 Myxococcota bacterium
TGCTCGGCTCGCTGCTCGGCGCGTTCGGCGCGCTCGGCGCGCCCGGCGCGCTCGGCGCGCTCGGCACGCTGCCGCTGCTGCTCGGGCTCGTCACAGCGCTGGCCCCGGTCGGCGCCCTGCCCGACATCGATCCCTTTTTTGCGTAGGTCAGGTAGGTCATCACGGCGCCGAAGGAACCGAACACAATCGTGATGGCGATGGTGATCAGCCACCGTCGGTGAGCCGCTGCCTCGTAGTCAGGAGGCGCCCCATCGGGTTTGACTGGCATCGCGCCACCCTAGCAGGCTGCTGAAAAACTCCGTTTCGGAGTTTTCAGCAACTGCTTCTTCGTCTTGGGTGGGGGGCCCCGATCGGGCTCCGCCCGTCGGGCGAGGGTCTGGCGACAGACCCTCAAAGAAGACGAAGCAGGGTGTTGGAAAAGCGCGAAGCGACTTTTTCAGCGCCCTGCTCGCGCAGTCGTGCTCAAACGCACGGCGCCGATCCCGTCGGAATCGTCGACGGCGGCAAGACCGCGGTCACTCCTCCCAAGCCATCACCGCGCGAGCTCGGGCGCGACGGTCGCAGCCTGCAAACGGGCGCTTGCAAAGCAGAGAGCGTCGCAGCGGTTCAGATGGGTCGTGCTCTGTTTCTGAGGCCCGGCTCAGGCCCAGAGATCGGCGCGCTTGAAGCGCTCGCGGGCGAAGTGCTTCACCTCGCCCAGGGTCGAGTGATCGAGGGCGACGACGTCGACGACGTTGGCCGAGATGTCGGCGTGGTGCTCTTTGAGAAACCCTTCGAGCTCGATTTTGGCGCCGCTGGGCCCGGCGATGAGGATTTCGCCAACGCCTTTCAGCTTGGCGGCGATGGCCTCGAGGTCACCGCGGTCCATCGGGTGGCGGTGCCCGTCCTTGGTTTTCTCGACACGGTGGGTGGCGATGCGTTCGCCGTCGGAGTCTTGCGCGCTCGTGAAGAGCACACGGGCTTCGTGGTGATCGAGAAAAACGATGGCGTGCTGGGGAATGACGGCGTCGGAGTTTTTCATTGCGCGGCGACTGCCAGCCTCGTGCCACGACGAGAACTGCCAACCTCGACGGGACGACGCCGCGCCAGACGCCCCTGTCGCTGGCCACGACTTGCAAACGAGCTGTTTCGCCCCGGTCGCCGTCATTCGCGCCCCCACCTGCCCATCCGCTGACCTTGCCGTGCTTTGCAAGGCTCTGGTCCTGACCGCATCCGTCTCGAGAGTCTTCGATGACGACGATGTCTTTGCGGCGAGACCGAACCATTCGGCGGCGCGGCACGCGTCGCGAGACGTGCCGTTGAAGGGCTCGGGCAAGCCGTTCTGCCAACACTTGCCGATGAACGCCTGCCGGTCACGGCAGGCGAAACGCCAGCAGCAGCGAGCGCCAGACCGGGGTCTCGGCTCGCGACCAGGCGAGCAGCTCGCGCATGGCGAGGTCCATGTCGGCTTCGGCGTCGTCGGGCAGGCCGCGACCGGCGAAGAGCACGCGCTCCCACAACAGCGCCGCGTCCTTGAGCCCTGGCGGCATCGTCGGCAGGCGCGCGCGCGCCGCGTCCAGAAGATCTCGGGGGGCGTCGACGCGGCCGACGACGACGACGGCGCCCTCGCGCAGGGCCACCAGGCAGCGCTCGAAGCGTGCGCGCACGCGGGCGGTGGGCGGCGCCGACGACGACGGCTGCTCCAGCGCGCGCAGGCGACGACGGCGCAACAGCGGCAGCGCGATCAAGGTCGCGAGCACGGCGCCGGCGAGCACCAGGAGCACGCGCTCCACCAGCAGCGGGGTCCAGACGCGCAGGCGGCCGAGGGTCTCCTGGATCGCCTCGTCGTCGAGCCTGGGGGGCGCTGGACGCGCCGGCGTCGACTGCTGCTGCTCGTCGCTGCTGACGCGCCCCTGCGCCGGGCCGTCTTCGCTGCAAGAGGAGTCCTGCTCGCAGCTCACCGCGCGGGTGCGAAAGAGGAAGGGCGACACGCCGAGGGCCAGCACCACGAGGGCGACGCCGACGACGACGACGCCGGCGGCCCGCGGTCTTGGTCCGCTGGCGTGGACGCGGGTCTCTCTGTGCAACCAGCGGGCGATCGAGATGCGGCGGCGCGCGGCCAGGCAGGCGACGAGCATCAAAACGCCGAGGCCGAGGAAGATCGTCGACGGCCCGTCCCAGATCGCGAGCTTGGCGCGGCGCCAGGTCTCGACGGCGTGGTGATCGTTGAGCCAGCCGATCGACGAGCCGACGCTCAGCCCCAGCGGCACCCACAGCGACACGAGCTCGCAGCGCGGCGTCAGAAACAGGAAGCTCGAGCCGGCGCCAAAGAGCAGGCCGAACCACACCGGGCCGACGAGGCGCAGCTCGCGCAGCCCGCTGTCGATCAGAATGCTGCCGGCGACGCACACCAACAGCGAGCCGGCGAGCACCGTCCACAGCCGCAGGCGCAGCAGCGCGCAGCCGACGCCGACGAACCAGCCGAGGGCCAGCCCCGGAAAGAACATGACATCGCGCCCGAGCATCGACCTGTCGTCGATGCCGATCACGAAGACGGTGCTGGCGACGCCGACAGCGAGGGCGGCGGCGTGCACCAGCAGCGAGCGCCGCACCTCCTGCGGCGCCGAGAACAAGGTGCTCATGCGGTCCTCCGGGCGTTCTGGGTGGGCGTCCGCCGCGGCAGCGCGCTGCCGGGCTGCAAGCGCAGGCGGCCGGCGGCGGCGTCGACGACGAAGTCTGCGGCTGCGGCGCTGCCGAGCTGAACCACGCGGGCGCGCAGCCCACGTTGCGCGCGCAGCCGCTGCTTGCGTCGTTGTCGATCGGCGCGGGCGACGACGGGGTCGTTGTCGTCGCTGCCGGCAGCGTGGGGGCTGGTGAAGAAGCGGATCATCCCGCGGGGCTTTCCGACGGTTCCGGGCAGGGCCGCGAGTGCGTCGACGACGACGTTGGTGCCTGTGCCGGCTTCGTGGGCGCTGCCGAGCCCTGTGGTCACGACCAGCGCGCCGCGCCTGCCGTTGAGCACCGTGGCCAGGGACGTGTGCTGCTGCAGACGCGCGCGCGCGCCGAGATCGCGCCAAGCCTGGTCGCGCGTGGTGCGACACGCCAGCGACTCGATGCAGCTCCAGGGCCCGTCGGGCCGGGGG
>JBKJNL010000671.1:0-2635 GCA_046593615.1 Myxococcota bacterium
GACAGCGAGCTGTCGACCCTCGAGTCCCTCGAGCGCTGCCTGCAGGTGACGTCTGAGTTCGGCGCCGTCGACGCGTTCATCGCGCAAGACGCCAAGCAGCGCCGCGACATCTGGGCCTCACGGCGTTTGCTAAGTGAAGCCACGCGCAAGATCAAGAAACGAAAGGTCAGTGAAGACATCGTGGTTCCGCGCAGCAAGATCCCGGAGATGGTGGCGCGCACCGGCCTGCTCGGCGAGAAGCACAAGCTCGCGACCTGCTCGTTCGGCCACGCCGGCGACGGCAACCTGCACACGCAAATCCTGTTCGACCACGACGACGAGATGCCGCGCGTCGAGAGCCTGCTCGACGACCTGTTCGACATCGTGCTCGAGCTCGGCGGCACCATCACCGGCGAGCACGGCGTCGGCCTGTCAAAGAAGAAGTACCTGCCCAAAGAGCTCGGGCCCGACGTCATCGCCCTGCAGCAGCGCCTGAAGGATGCGTTCGATCCCCAGGGCATCTTGAACCCCGGCAAGTTCCTGCCCGACAAGATCCTGCTGCACGCGGCAAAGGCGGCTGCTGCTGCGAGCTAGCAGCTGCTGCGGGTTGCGGTTCACGACCACAAAAAGATGAGGGTCGTCTGAGCGCATCCGAACGCGCCAGGACCGCGCAGCGGCGGCTGGCACACGGCCTGCGAAGAGGTCCGGCGGAGACCGAACCCACCATGAAAAACACGACCCGCACCGCCCGCCTGCTCTCGCCCCTCTCGTTCGTCGCCTGCGCGCTCGCCGCGCCCCACATGGTGGGCTGCGTCGGTCCGCCGCCGCTGGCCGGCAGCACCACCGTCGACCTCGCGCCCTTCGTCGCCGACAGCGCCGACGGCGGCGCGCGCT
The DNA here is from genome assembly GCA_046593615.1 of Myxococcota bacterium. Taxonomy (GTDB): domain Bacteria; phylum Myxococcota; class UBA727; order UBA727; family VGSZ01; genus VGSZ01. The sequence goes on from JBKJNL010000671.1 coordinate 874, forward strand.
TGCAGGGCCTGGCGACAGACGAGCTCGGCGACCTGCACGTGCTCATCGAAGGCCGCGGCCTCTTGCAGATCGATAGCGATGGCGTTCTCGTCGCCGAGCGCAAGGTCGGCGAGAAGGGCCTCGAAGACCGCCCCTACCGCGACCTCGCGGTCATCGGCGATGGCCGCTTCCTCTTGATCGCCGACAACGAGGGCTACCTCTACGACGAGGTGGCCGAGACCCAGCGCGTGCACTTCTGCGTCGAGCCCGGCTTCGTCGACTGCACCGATGAAAACGGCGACTGGAAAGACATCGACAGCGACGGCCTGTGCGATTGGGAAGATCCCGCGCCGGTCATCCCCGATGAGCCGGAGCCCATCGGCCAGCCGGTCACGCAGAAGAACGACGCCCTGGCCCTCACCGGCAGCGCCATCCTCGCCGCGCCGCGCTTCTACGAGAGCGACCGCCAGATCGAAGCCAGCCTGCGCACCTACGACGTCGCCACCGGCGACCCCACCGGCAGCGCCGACCTCTCCGGCCTCGGCCTCGACCTGGCCGGCATCGACGCCGACGGCGACACCCTCGTCGGCGTCTCGGGCGGCAAGCTGGCCCGCTTCACCCTGGCCGGCGAAAAAATCGCCGAAGTCGGCCTCGACATCGAAGACGCCGCCGGCCTCGTCGTCGACGGCGACAGCGCCCTCGTGCTCGACCGCGCCAGCCAGACCGTGGTGCGTTTCGACATCGCCGACGTCCGCTGACCGTTGCGCGCCTCAGCGCGAAGCAAAGACAAAGAGATTCATGAAGACCTGCTGAGAAATCAGTAGGTCTTTCTCTTTTCCGTCGATGGACAATTCGGGTGCTGGAAAATCATGGTGCGCAGATGCACCTGACGTTTGCAGGCCGCCTGTTTGAGCAGGTGGGTCAGCAGGTTCGGCGGCGTCGAGGCGAAGCGCGCCAGGTTCTGGATGAGCATCACCGAATGGATGGTGCGGGCACACAGCTGTTGCGCCGTCTGGGAATCCATCGGCAGTCCTATCAGCAGGGTGAGCACGCGGCCTTCGGTGGCAAAGATGAGATTGGCCCGCTCGTCGCCTTCGGCGGTCGACCACTTGCTGCGCAACATCTGCCTGACCTTGCCGCGGTTCTTTTCCGGCAAATCACGCGACAGCGCCCACTTATAGACAACAGCCAGTCGTTTGGGCTGCAGCATCTTTTTCAAATGTGTATCTTGCAGCATCGGGTTGGCCATCAGATACCGCTGCACCTGCCCATCGCGGGCCAGCTCGTTTCGACCAAAGACGGCGTCGATGCCCTGCGGCGTGCGGTGGTAGCGGGCGATCAAGCGCGCGTGCGCGAAGCCGACGTTGGGGTTCTCGAGGATGCCGTGGACGACCGACGGCAGCGGATCGAAGCACAGCGCGAGCAGCACGTTGCCACTCTCGGTGCGCGCTCTTTTTTCGCGCTCTTCTTGCGGCAGGTCGTGCAGCTGCGTCTCGAACAGCTTGCGGTGGTTGCCTTCTTCGACCTCGGCGGCGGCGGCGTCTTCGCGCGTCGGCGGTGGTTCTTCGTCTTCGCCGCCGGCGCCGGCATCGGCGTCTCTGGCGCCGCCGTCAGCGGGCTCGGCGCCACCCTCGGCAGGCTGCGCGACCGGAGCGTCGTCGGAAGCGACGGCCACGGCGGGAGCCTCGACGTCGGCGAGCTGCTCGTCGGTGGCGGCCGGCGTTTCGTTGACCGGCCCGTCGACTGCGTCGTCGAGCACGGCGTCGCCCTCGGCGGTGTCTTC
>JBKJNL010000716.1:0-3412 GCA_046593615.1 Myxococcota bacterium
TCGGTCTCGAGCAGCGTCTCGGTGGCGTCGAGCAGGCGCGTCAACGTCGCCTGGCTGCGGGCCTGCAGCGGCTCACGCACCCACACCAGATCGGGACGCACGTTGGTCACCGCGCGCGCCCGCGCGGCAGACCGCGCTGCAGACGACGTTGCTGCAGACGGCTCAGAAGACCCACTTCAGGCGGCCATCCTCGATCTGGAAGACCATGACCTTCGCGTAGCCCTGGGCCTTGGCCGACGCCGTGGTGATGGCGGCGCGGGCCCGCAGCGAGGCCTCGGGGTTGGCGTCGAGAAAGGCCTTTGGCAGCTTGCACAGCACGTGGCCGTTGCTGCCGAGGACCGGCGGCGTGCACGGCAAACCGGCGGGGTCGTTGAAGATCAAAGGCTTGGGCGGCGGCGGCGCTGTCACCTGGTCGACGACCACGCTCACCACCAGGCCCACCGCCAGCAACCCGAGGACCGTGAGGAGCTTCTTGGTCTGCGGCTCTTTGCCTTTGCCTTGGCCGCGCGGGCCGGCGGGGTTCTCGGCTTTTTCGCCCCTGGCCGACGAGACGCCGCCCGCCGGCGTCGCCGTGCGGCCGGGCCCGAGCGGCCCTGGAGCGGACCGGCTGGCGTTCTGGTCGATGGATTTGCCGGCAAACGTGCCCGTCGTCGCCCCGCGCTGGGTGAAGCCGGCGACGACCGCGGCCAGCTCTTCGACGGTGAGGTGGGCCATCGGCGGCGGGAGGTCGAAGGTCACCGCGAAGCGGCTCTCGCGGCTCTTCAAGAACGCGATCACCTCGCGGACGCGCGGCTCGGGCGCCTTGTGGGCGAGAAAGAAATCGTAGAGGGGCGTAAGCGGAATCGGGTCGCCGTCGGCGGCGCTGTCGAGCAGCGCCGAAAACGCCAGCGAGGTGCGCTGCAGGTCGATGTGGGTCAACAGCGTGCTGGTGCGCAGCACGTTGTTGAAGGCCATCACGATGTTCTGACGTTGGGTCTCTTCCACGGCGCTGTCGTCCTGCGCTATCGCACTCGTGCGGATCGCATCTGGGATCTCGTCAAGATGGCGAGGCTGGCCGGACGATCTGGCGGCTCCCGCACAGGGGTCAAGGATTTCGATGGTGTCGACTCCTTCTGAGCCGCAATCCGATCGACCGAGCGGTCGCAACAACAACCGTGGCATGTGCCCCGCCCGACAATCCGGCACCTGCGCAAACGGCGGCGCGTCATGAGATCCCCCGCCCTCGACGTCGTGCTCGTCTACAAGAAGTCCCAGCTGCGGCTGGCGCTCGAGAACAAGAACACCCGCATCCAGGCCCTGGTCGACGACGACGACGTCTCGGTGCGACCCATGCGCCGGGCCCACGAGGCCCACGAAGCCGCCCTCGCCGACGTCGTCAAAGCGCTCAAGGCCGCGCGCTGCCGCGTGAAGTGCATCTACCGGGCGCGGCTCAAGCCCGAGCACTGCCACGGCAAGCTGCTGGTCACCGTCGGCGGCGACGGCACGTTGCTCGACGCCAGCCACAAGGTCGCGCCGGCGCTGACCGGCGACGACGACGCCGGCGGCACCGCGGTCGGCGTCAACTCCGACACCGCCCGCTCCACGGGATTTCTCTGCGCCGCCAACGCCCAGACCTTTCCGGCCCTGCTCGATGAGATCCTCGGCAAGCGCTTGTTGCCCACCGCGGTGCGCCGCCTGCACGGCGCCATCGACGGCAAGCCCCTGCCGTTCCCGGTGTTGAACGACCTGCTCATCGCCCACAAGAACCCGGCGCAGACCTCGAAGTACCTCGTCGACCACCGCGGCATCCTCGAAGACCAGAAGAGCTCGGGCGTGTGGGTGGCGACGGCGGCGGGGTCGACGGCGGCGATGGCGTCGACGGGCGGGCACATCCAGGACCTCTCCGATCAACGCCTGCAGTGGCGCGTGCGCGAGCTGTTTCGCGAGCCCCCCGAAGACAAAGCCGGCCAGCTCGCGACCTGGCACCACGACGCATTCTTCTTCGACGGCGACGACGACGTCGTCTTGACCTCGAAGATGCGCGAAGGCCGCGTCTACCTCGACGGCCCCCACTGCTGCGTCGACCTGCCGATGGGCGCGCGCCTGACGATGCACGGTCGCTGCCCGCCGCTGCGCCTCTACGCCACCAGCGAGATGGCGGCCCGGCGTGAGCTGGCCAAGCTGGGCGCCCGCCGCCGCCGTCACGATGATGACGGGCGCGACGCCGGGCACCATGACGAGACGGCAAAGGAAATCGTGGAACGTCGTCAACCCCGGACGTAGGGTTGTCGCCGTGTCCGAGGTCTTTGGCCGCTACCAGCTGATCGAACGCATCGCCCAGGGCGGCATGGCCGAGATCCTCCTCGCCCGTGCGCTGTCGGGCACGCCAAAGGCCTGCGCCATCAAGCGCATCCTTCCGCAGTTTTCCAGCGACATGCAGTTCGTCTCGATGTTCATCGACGAAGCCCGCATCACCATCGGGCTCAACCACAAAAACATCGTTCAACTGTACGACTTTGGCCAGGTCGACGGCAGCTATTTCATGGCCATCGAGTACGTCGACGGCACCGACCTCGCGGCGCTGCTGCGACACCAGGTCTCACGCGGTGATGGCCTGCCGCCGATCGTGGCGGCGTGGATCATCAGCCAGGTCGCCCGCGGCCTCGGTCATGCGCACACGCTGGCCGACGCCCAGGGCCGCTCGCTCGGCATCGTGCACCGCGATGTCAGCCCACAAAATGTATTGTTGTCGATCGCCGGCGAGGTGAAAATCACCGACTTCGGCATCGCCGCCGCGCGGCACAAGCTCACGCTGACGTCGCCGGGCATGGTGCTCGGCAAGGCCGCGTACATGGCGCCCGAGCAGGCCCAGGGTCTCGGCGTCGACGCTGGCAGCGACCTCTGGGCCGTCGGCGTCTTGTTGTGGGAGTGCCTGACCGGCCAACGCCTGTTCGCCGAAGAGAACCCGGTGGCCACGCTGCAGCGCGTGCTCGGCGACGAAATCGTGCCGCCGTCGTCGCAGACCCGGGGCGTGCCGGCCTCGCTCGATCGCGTGGTGCTCTCACTGCTGCAGCGCAATCGCAGCAAGCGACCCGTCTCCGCCGACGCCGTGGCCGCCGCCCTCGACGACGTCGTCGACGAACTCGCCCGCTACTCGCCGTTGGCCCAGCTGCAAGAGTTCGACGGCCGCGCCTTTGCCGACTGGCTGGCCACCGTCGATTGGGCCGAGAGCACGGCGCCGATGCGGCCGGCGGCGTTGCCGGCGCACCCCTCGGGCCCGCCCTCCGCCAATCGCTCGGGAGCGCCCTCGGGAGCCCGGCCTGCGGGCAAGGTGTCGTCGGGTTCTCCGGCGGCGGCGACGGTGTCGGCGTCCGACGTCACCGCGCGGCGCTTCACGCCCCAGGCGCCGCTGTCCGACGACGCCGACTTCGAA
>JBKJNL010000753.1:0-2552 GCA_046593615.1 Myxococcota bacterium
CTTGTGGGAGACCGAAAGGTCGTCAGCACCACATTGGAGTAGAAGATGGCAAAGAAGGTTACAGCTTACGTCAAGCTGCAGTGCCCCGCCGGCAAGGCAAACCCGGCTCCGCCGGTCGGCCCCGCGCTCGGTCAGCACGGCGTCAACATCATGGGCTTCTGCAAGGAGTTCAACGCGCGCACGCAAGACCAGGCCGGCATGACCATCCCGGTCTTGATCACGGTCTTCTCCGACAAGTCCTTCACCTTCATCACCAAGACGCCCCCGGCGTCGGTGCTGCTGAAAAAGGCCGCGGGCCTGAAGATGGACAAGAAGCCGGGCGGCGGTTCGAAGACCCCGGGCAAGAGCAAGGTCGGCAAGGTGACCTGGCAGCAGTGCCTGGACATCGCCAAGGTCAAGACCAAGGACATGAACTCGTACACCGTCGAGCAGGGCGCCAAGTCCATCGCGGGTACGGCTCGGTCCATGGGCGTCGACGTCATCGGCAAGCCCGCTTGAGCCCGACGGCAAATCGGCTCCGGCTGCGTTGCCATCTGCGGTGCTCGCTCACGCACAGGAAGTGCGCTCGCTCCGCTCCTCGATGGCGCCTTGCCTCGCTCGATTTGACGTCGTTCTCAGCTCCCTCTTTCCTCTTCATCTTCAGGATATAACAAATGGCCAGCAAGCTCGGTAAAAAGCGTACGGCGGCTTTCAAGCGCGTCGACAACAATACTCGTTACAAGGTCGCTGAGGCTTTCAAGCTCGTGAAGGGCTGCAAGACCTCGAAGTTCGACGAATCCGTCGACGTCTGCATCAACCTCGGCGTCGACCCCCGTCACGCCGACCAGATGGTGCGTGGCGCCGTCGTGATGCCCAACGGCACCGGCAAGACGATCCGCGTCGCCGTGTTCGCCAAGGGCCAGAAGGCCGAAGACGCAAAGGCCGCCGGAGCCGACATCGTCGGTGCCGACGACCTGCACGACCGCATCGCGGGCGGCTTCATGGACTTCGACAAGGTCATCGCCACCCCCGACATGATGGGTGTCGTCGGCAAGCTCGGCCGCGTGCTCGGTCCCCGTGGCCTCATGCCGAACCCCAAGGTCGGCACGGTCACCATGGACGTCGCAAAGGCCGTCCGTGAGTCAAAGGCCGGCAAGGTCGAATACAAGGTCGAAAAGGCCGGCATCATCCACGCCGGCATCGGCAAGGTGTCGATGGACTCTGAGAAGCTCGTCGAGAACTTCAAGGCGCTCTTCGAGAACATCCTGCGCCAGAAGCCTTCGACGGCGAAGGGCATCTACGTCAAGAACCTCGTCGTGTCGTCGACGATGGGCCCGGGCGTCAAGGTCGACATCGCTGATGCGTCGTCGATGTCGGCCGCTGCCGACGAGTGATTCTTCGCCGATGTAGTGAAGAGAAGAGAGCCGCTTGCGCGGCTCTTTTCTTTTGCTCAACCCGTATCGCCCGGCTGCAGCACGATCACGCCGACGTCGACCGCGTCATTCTCGTCGAGGTCCTCGATATCGACCTCCTCCGCGCTCGCGCCGACAAAGAGGACCTCTTGACCGAGGCCCCGGACGTCGACGCCGAGGATGCCAATGAAAGTGGGGAGCACGGACTTCTTGATCGTGATGCGATGGGAGACCCCGGTCGCGCAGGTCGGCACGTCTTGAGACTGGCGGGTCAGCAGAAAGCCGACCCCTGCCTCGGCGCAGTCGTCGGCCCCTTCGAACTCGATGCTGAAGGTCACCGCGACGTCGATGTCATCGAAGGGGTCGGTGCACACAACACCACTGAACTCAGCCCCACAGTCCCGCAGGTTGAGGTCGAAGGAGCCGTCACTGCACGCGGCGCGTTCCCCGTTCTCTTGTTCGCAACGGAAGAAGTCGGTGCAGCGGGAATCCCGTTCGTTCAAACGGCTTGGACAGCGCGTGTCGAGGTCCTCCGCGGCTCTGGTGCCGCAGGCGAGCTCATCGCATGCGCACTGCGCGGCGTCGAAGGCGAGGATGGAGTCACGGCAAGCGCCTTCGTTGGTGATGAAGTCGGGGAACCCCAAAAAGGCGTTCGACAGCGAGCACGACGACGACAACAGCAGGATCACGATCAAGCGACGCATGTTCAACCCTCCCCGGGGTCGCGGAGGACCAGCACCAGCCCGGTGACGCCGACGACGACGCCGACGCCGATGAAGCCGGCGCCGATGAGGTCTTCGTTGCTGAAGCGCTCATCGTTGCTGGTGGGCGAAACGAAGTCGTAGACGCCGCCGACGACGGCGAGGATGGAGCCGGCGCCGATGACGACGAAGCCGAGGGTGTCGTCGTCCTTGACCGGTGCTGGGGTCGCGGCCACCGCGACGGGCGCGGGAGCAGGGGCCTTGATGTCGAGCACCAGCACCCGCGACCTCGTGCCCTGGGGCAGCCCGAACACCGTGGGACCCACCAGCTCGCCCACTGCGCCGGGGATGGCGTCGATGAGGGCCGCGGCGTTCGCGCCGCGGCGCACCACCCGGCCGCGCGAGCTGGCCTGCTCGGAGTCGTAGAGCATGGCCGTGAACATCAACGTCGAGTCGATGC
>JBKJNL010000760.1:0-8539 GCA_046593615.1 Myxococcota bacterium
CTTGGTTTTGAGCCCCGGCCGCACACCCCCGGCTACTCCCCGCTTTTCTTCGAGCGCGTGGTGCGTGGGACGTTTGTGAACGCCCTGCACGTGATCGACGTCGAGGCCTACGACGCCTGCTTGGCCGCGCTGGCGACGTGCGGGGAAGAAGCCTCGGTCTTCCGCATCAGCGGCATCCGGTTCGAGGCGGGCACCCGCTTCCTCTTCAACGCTGGCAGCCCCTGCAACGAGGTGCTTGACGGTGCGCGAGAGCTCGACGAGGGGTGCGGCCGGGAGGACGAGTGCCGTCGCGAGCTCACGTGTCGCATCGACCACAACCTCGGCAGCTGCGGTGCCTGCGTGGCGAGCCTGCCTGTGGGTGCCAGCTGCGATCTTGATCCAGTGCGGATCTCACAGGAATGCGAGCTGGGGTCGTTCTGCCGTGGCGGTGTGTGCCGCGTGCCGCTGGCGGAGGGCGCGGCCTGCGCGGGTGAGTCGCTGTATTGCACGCCCGGGCTCGAGTGCGATCCGGAGGTCGGCGGCGGCACCTTGGTGTGTCGCACGCGGCAGACGGTGGTCGCGGGCGACCCGTGTACCGATCGCTGCGTGCCGGCCGGTGGCGAGTACGACTTCCAGTTCAGCGCGTTCACCTGCGTCGAGGGTCGCTGCGCGCCGTGGACCATCGTCGGCCCGGCCGAGGCCTGCGATGTCGAAGAAGCCACACGCCGCGACCACTGCGTCAACTCGTGGATTGGTGACAACCTGTGCTTTGACGTCGACGGCGACGGCCGCGGCGTTTGCACGGTCAGCCCGCAGGCCGGCGACCCCTGCCTCGACCAGACCTGCACATTTTTCGCCACCTGCGTGGAGGGTCGCTGCGTCGCCCTGCCCGACGAAGAGGGCGCAGCCTGCACGGCGCGCTGCGGATCGGGGCTGCGCTGCCTCGAGCAAATCTGCTCGCCGTTTCAGGGACCCGGCGAGGCCTGCACCGAGCAGCTGGACTGCGAGTACGGCTTGGTCTGCTCGAGCGGGGGTGCCTGCGAGCTGCGGGACTCCCCGTCGAGCTGCCCGGAGTAGGCGACGCTTTTGGAGGCGACGCTTTCGCGGGCAACGCTTTTCGGTCGCGGCGCCGATGGCGAAGAACGGCCGCGTCTCCGGGCACGCCCACGCCCCGATTCATCGTGGGCAGGCTAGAGCGTCGGCATGTCGACCGCCGCCGCCGCCCACCGCTTCATCCGCCGCCCCGACGAGCTCGCCGAGGTCGTCACCGCCCTCGAGGCAGCCCCGTGGATCGCCGTCGACAGCGAGTCGAACTCGATGTTCGTCTACCGCGAGCAGGTGTGCCTGCTGCAGCTGAACGCCGGCGGCGCCCTCTTCGTCGTCGACCCGCTGGCCCTCGGCGTCACCGCCGCGACGACGCCGTCGTTGGCGTTGGCGGCGCTGCGGCCGGCGCTTTCGAAGGGCGACCGGCCGCTGTGGGTGCACGGCGGCGAATACGACGCGGCGGTGCTGCGGCGCGACTTCGCCTTTGACCTCGGCGGCCTGTTCGACACGCAGCAGGCCGCGAGCCTGCTCGGCTGGACCAAGACGGGCTACGGCAGCCTCGCGCAGGAGATCTGCGGCGTGACGTTGTCGAAGCAGTACGCGACCTACGACTGGGCCACGCGCCCGCTGTTGCCCGACGCGCTCACCTACGCCGTTGACGACGTTGTGCACCTGCCAGTCATTGCCGAGACGCTGCGCGCAGCCGTGAAGAAGGCCGACATCGAAGACGAGGTCGCCGTCGCCAACGCCGTGGTGGCGTCGTCGGTGTGGACCACGCACTTCGATCCCGAGCGCATGTGGCGCATCAAGGAGATCGAGGCCCTCGACGACAACGGCCTGCGCGCGCTGGTGAAGCTCTACACCTGGCGCAACGAGGCCGCGCTGGCCGAAGACCTGCCGCCGGGCCGCATGGTCAACGACGAGGTCTTGAAGTGGCTGGCGCGCCACCGACCGAAGTCGCTCGAAGAGCTGCGCCAGGCCAAGCTCAAGTCGGCGATCGTCGCCCGCCACGGCCAATCATTGGTCGAGGCCATCGCCAGTGCGCAGAGCGAGCCGGTGCCCACCAAGCCCGTCACCGTGCGGCCGCCGGCCGCCATCGTGGCCCGCGAAGAGCGATACAAGGCGTGGCGACGACAAGAGGCCGAGCGCCGCCAGGCCGCCGAAGGCCGGCCGATCCCGCTGCAGCTGGTGTTGCCGTCGCGGGCCCTCGAGCACCTCAAGCTCTTCGGTGCCGACGACCTCACGCAGGTGCCCCAGCTCGGCGCGCGGCGCATCGAGCGGTATGGCGAAGCCCTGCAGAAGCTCGCCCGGGGGGGCGCTGCTCCCGCGACGACCCGCGCATGAGCGCCGCGCTGATCATCACGCGCAGCGACGACAACCCCGGCGTCGAGGTCGTCGCTGGCTTGTTGCGCGGCCGCGGCGTGCGCGCGATCCGCCTCGACACCGATCGCTACCCGCTCGATGTCCGCCTCAGCACGCGCTTGAGCGACAGCAATCGCAATCGCAACAGCAGCAGCACCAGCAGCAGCACCAGCAGCAGCACCAGCAGCGCAGCCACCACGCGCACCTGGCGCCTGCCGCAGCACGGCAACCAAGACCGCAACCAAGACGGCAACTTCGTCGTCATCGACGGCAACGACGTCGGCGCCGTCTGGTACCGCCGCTTCCTCGCCGGCGGGCAGTTGCCCGCAGCACTCGGCGACCTGCGCCAGGCCGCCGTCGACGAGAGCCGGCGCACGCTCTACGGCCTCATCGCCGCCCTCGACGTGCCGCAGATGGACCGCCTCGAAGACGTGCGCCGCTGCGACCACAAAGAGCTGCAGCTGTCGCGGGCCCGGTCGCTCGGCTTGACCATCGCCGACACCTTGTTCAGCAACGACCCGCTTGAGGTGCGGCGCTTCGTCGACGGCCTGCGCGCTGCCGGCCAACACGTCGTCACCAAGATGCAGTCGAGCTTCGCCGTCTATCGCGATGGACAAGAGCAGGTCGTCTTCACCTCCGTCATCGACGACGCCGCCCTCGCTGACCTCGACGGCCTGCGCTTCTGCCCGATGCAGTTCCAGGAGCTCGTCGAGAAACGGATCGAGCTGCGGGCCACCGTGGTCGGCGACGACGTCTTTTGCGCCGCCGTCGACAGCCAGGGCCACTCCGCCGAGACGCGCATCGACTGGCGCAAAGACGGCGTCGGGCTGCTGAGGAAATGGACCCCGCACACGCTGCCCCCGGAGACCGAGCGGCAGCTCGTGGCCCTGGTGAAGAGCTTCGGCCTCTCCTACGCCGCCGCCGACTTCATCGTCGCCAGAGACGGCCGCCTGGTGTTCCTCGAGATCAACGCCGGCGGCGAGTGGTTCTGGCTCGACGAGCACTTCGAGGGCTCGCCGGGCCTGCCCATCGCCGCGGCCATCGCTTCGTGGTTGCAGCGCTGACGTCGACAACGCAGACCGCGGCATGCCCGTCGCCGAAGCGCCAGCACTTGCTTCTGCTCCGCCGCGCGGCCGGGTGCTCGCCGCCTATGCCGTGCTCTACCTCGTGTGGGGCTCGACCTACCTGGCGATGAAGATGGCGGTGGCGACGTTGCCGCCGTTCACGACGGCCTCGCTGCGCTTCGTGTTCTCGGGCCTGCTGTTGCTCGGCATCGGCAAGCTGCTGGACCCGACGCCGCTGACCCGACGCCACCTGCTGGCCTCGATGGCCTCGGGGCTGTTGTTGCTCGTGTGCGGCAACGCCGCCGTCATGTGGGCGATGAAGACCGTGCCGTCGGGCGTCGGCGCCCTCGTCATCGCCACCACGCCGCTGTTCATGGCCCTGTTCGGCCGCGACTTCCGGGCCATCACCTGGGTCGGCATCGTGCTCGGCACCATCGGCATCGCCGTCCTCGTCGATCCGTTCCTGCTGTTTTCGTCGGACGTGTCGAGCGTGTCGGGCGTGTCAGGTCAGTCGGGCGCCGCCCCGCGCGCCATCCCGCTCGAGGGCGTGCTGCTGCTGGTGTTCGGCTCGGCGTCGTGGGCCGCCGGCTCGCTGTTGCCGCGCAAGCTGCCACCGCACCCGAGCAACATCGTGGCCACCGGGCTGCAGATGTTGGTCGGTGCCACCGTGCAGTTCGCCATCGGCCAGGCGCTGGGCGAGCGGGTGGTGCTGGCGGAGACGACGACGTCGTCGTGGTTGGCGCTCTTGTACCTGGCGGTGTTCGGCTCGCTGCTCGGCTTCACCTGTTACGGCTGGCTCTTGAAGGTCGAGCCGCCGTCGCGCGTGGCCACCTACGCCTATGTGAACCCCATCGTCGCCGTCATCCTCGGCGCCGCGATTGGCGGCGAAGAGCTCGGCCCGCGGGTGCTTCTGGCCGCCGCCGTCATCGTGGTCTCGGTCGTGATCATCTTGCGCTCGCGCAACCGCTGAGAATCGCTGAACGCGCGGCCCGTGGTCGGGCGCGCGCTCAGGGCACGAACACCAGCACCTGGTCCGGGTCGTCGACGGTGAAGACGACGTCGCCGACGGCGACGGTGGCGCCGACGTCGCGCAAGGTGATCAGCGCGCCGCCGTCGGAGGCCGAAAAGCCGCGCACCTGGCCGTCGAAGCTGTCGACCGCCAGATGGGCACGGATCGCGGTGACCGCGCCTTGCACGTCGAGATCGACGACAAAGAAGTCGGCCTTGTTGGTCAACGGCTCGAGTGGCGTGCCCTGGAAGCTCGCCGTGGCGCGGTTGGCGTCGGCGTCGGCGGCGAACACGCCACGCAGACCGGTGGCGATGCGTGCCAGGCCGCCGACGGAGTCGACGTCGTCGATGGTGGCGGTGGCGCCGGTGCCGTCGGCGGCGTCGAGCAGGGCGGTGACCGTGCGGCGGTTGCCGCCGTTGTCTTTCTCGACGAGCACCACCCGCTCGGGGGTGGCGGCGATGAAGGTGCCGAAGCTGTCGTCGTAGGCGCCGGTGATGGGCTCGGCGACGCTGTTGGCGAAGCGGCATTGCCCGGCGACATTGAAGCCGAGCACGACGGGTGTGGAGCCATCGTCGCTGGCGGTGACGTCGGTGGCGGCGCAAGCGGCCCCGCCGAATGGACCGATGGCCGCCGGGTCGGTGCGCCCCTCGAGCCGCACGTAGAGCTCATCGCCGCTGCCGGCGAGGCTGCTGTTGGCGATGTTGAGCCCATCCAGAAAAAGCGTCGCGTCGGTCTCGACGGTGCGGGTCCACTCGAGAGTGCCGTCGTCGCCGCGCAGCTTGCCGAGGGCGAGGGCCTGGTGACCCGACGGCCCGGCGGAATCGTCGAACGGATTCACACCGCCACCGTCGCTGGTGAACGGGATGCCGACGACCACGCCGGTGCTGACCACGGCGAAGGGCACGTCATCGCTGGGCCCCTTTGGCCACGTGTCGGGAAACAGCCACAACCCCCGTCCGGTCGCGGGCTCGAGGGCCGCGACGGTGATGGTCTGGTCGGCAATGGCGATCGTGCCGTCGTCGAAGCGGTCGGGACCTGGTGTCACCTGCAGCACGCCCACCCGCGAGCACGACGCCACGACGTAGACGGCGTTGTCGTCGGCGCCGAGCGCGTTGATGTCGCAGAAGTTGATCACGCTGGTGTCGTTGCTGCGCACGGTGGCGCGCCACAGCAGCGCGCCGTCTTTCAGGGCCAGCAACACGGTGCTGGTTTCAACGACGCCGAGATCGACGGCGGCGTTCGAGGTCGCGCTCTGGAAGGTGGCGGTCTCGTTCTGGAGGTCGAGCGCGACGTAGAGGGTGCCGTCGGGGCCCACGGCGCTGGCGGCCACGGCGCCGCTTTGAATCTTCCAGGCCTCGGGCGGCGCTCGCCCTTCGCCCTCGCCCTCGCCCTCGCCCAGGTCCTCGCCCTCGCCTTCGCCCAGGTCCTCGCCCTCGCCCTCGCCTTCGCTGGCGCTGGCGCCGCACCGCCCGTCGACGCAGTCGTCGCCGGGGTCGCAGTCGTCGCCGGTTGTGCAGACGTGGCCGCCGGTGCGCGCGCCAAAGACGACGTCGCAGCCGGCGACGCACCAGCACAACAGACACGACGCCGAGAGCACGAGCCTGGTCATCACGATCCTCACTCGGCGGTCCACCACATGACGAGGCCGGTGGCGGCCACGCCGACGCCGATGCCGACGCCGACGAAGCCGCCGACGAACAAAGCGTCGCGCAGGTTGTAGGCGGCGGTGGCCTCCACGCCCGTCTTGTTGTCGACGTCGTCGCCCTGGGCGTCAAAGACAAAAGCGGCCGCGCCGGCGGCGACACCGACGACGGCGACCGCGGCCCCGCTGCCGCCGACGACTGCGCCGATCAAGCGTTGGCCCTCCGCGGCCTCCGCGGCGTCGCGGGTGGCGGCAGCGGCGTCATCGGCGCCGTCGTCGCTGACCACGGTGATGTCGAGGACCAACACCTTTTCGCCCCGGGTCTGAGCGGCCCTGGCCGGCAGACGGACCAGCAGGCGACGCGCGGCGTCCGGAGCGAGGTCGGCAAGGCGCTGGGCGCTCTCGGCGCGCAGCACATCGCGCCCGATGGCGCGGGCTTCGACGGAGTCGAACAACTGCAGCGTGAGCACCAGCTCGTCGTCGAGGCGCCCGACGTTGCCAAAGACGACGAAGCGGGCTCCGACGGCGCCGGCCACCTCGGCCACGCACGACTCCACGTCGCAGCCCATCAACTGCCGCTTCGATTCGACCTCCAGCACGCGGCGCACATCGCCAGAGGTGATGACGTCGACGCGGGCATCTTCGGCCAGGGCGGTCGAGACGACGTCGGTGAGCAACGTCGCCGTCGCCGCCCCCACCGGAACGCCGACGGGAACGCCGACGGGAACGGCCAAGAGGTGCAGGAGAAGACCAAGGACGGGGCTGAGCACGGCGCGAGTCTACTCGCGGGAGCGCGGCAGCAGAGCCGCCCGCCCCGCAGCCCGGGCACCCGGCACGCGGCGCGCGACGGAGGCAACGGCGGCAACGGCGGGGAGTCGGCGCAAACAAAGCGGTGAATGGAAGACGCCTCAGTCTTCGAGTTGCTCCCACGCGACGATCGACACCGGGGCCAGGCGCTGCAGCGCGAGGTAGTGGCCGAGGTAGCTCTGCACCGAGAGGTCAGCCTGCACCTCGACGACGGCGTTGACGACCGGCACCCGCTGCACCGCCGACGGCCGCAGCGACAGCACGCGGCGATCGGCGGCGCCTTCGATCCACAGCCACAGCTCGGCGCCGCGCACCTCGAGGATGAGGCCTTCGGCGCCGCGCTCGAAGACAAAGGCCCGCGAGACGCCCCGCCGCGTCGGTGTCACTTCGTGCCAGCCGGCGGTGAGCAGCGCGTCGTGCATCGTCGTCCTTCAGGTCGCGGGGCAGGTCGCGGGCGGAGCGGTCGGCGGGTCAGCCCGAGCGGCGTCGGCGCAGGATGGCGACGACGGCGTGGTGGTCGGAGATGTTGTTGCGGCCCTCGCCGCGGTCGTAGAGGCGGATCAGGTCGCAGTCCTCGACGTCAAAGGCGTCGCTGTCGACGAGCACGTAGTCGATGCGGCGGGAGCCGGCGGTGCCGACGCCGTGGGCCTTGCGGCCGCGCGCGGGGTCGATGAAGCGCGAGCCTTTGATGACGCCGGCGACGACGTCGGGGGTGAGGTTGAAGTCGCCGACGATGACGGTGGGCTCGTCGCTCGCTTCGGCCAGGTCGACGAGGTGCTCGAGCTGGGCGCGGCCCGGCCCGTTGTTGACGACGACGCCGAACACGCCGCCGTGGTCGAGGTGCGTGGCCAGCACCCGCACCGCGCTGCCGTCGTCGAGGGGCACGCGCACGTCGAGGGCCACGCGGGGCTCCCAACCGCCGTGGCGCAGCTCGACGCGGCCGCCGCAGCTGCCCTCGACGAAGCCGGCGTTGCTCAAGATGGCGTTGCCGAAGCTGCCCGGCGCTGGCGCGCTGCGCACCAGCGGGTGCCGCCGCGCGCCCTGGTAGCGCATCGACATCTGAAACATCTGGGCCAGCTGGTAGATGGTGTGGCCGTCGCCGTCGTCGACGCCCTGGACCTCTTGCAGGGCCAGGATGGCCGGCGTGGTGTGCTCGCTCTGCCGCAGGGCCTGCACGAGCTCAAGCAGCCGATCTTCGCGCTCCTGGAACTGGATGTTCGCGGTGGCGATGACCAGGTGATCGGCCCGGGCCGCCTGGATCGGGTGATCGCGCTTGTGCGGCGTCGGCCGCGCCCAGGCCGTCGACGTCGTCGAAGCCACGAAGCTGGCGAGCCGGCTCGACGTGGCGGCCACCCGCACCGGCTTGCGCCGTTCAGAAGACCCGCCGGTCGACCCACCCATCGATGCGGGCGGCGCAGCCTGCGTCGGGTCCTTCTTGCCATCACCCATGCCGACCTCCCGCCCGGGGGCATGCGATCTCGTTGGCGCGCGTGCCAAGAGCGGTCCGGTGCGCGGACCGGTGGGCGGCCCAGCACCGATGGTCGCGAGCCACAGACAGCTCCGTGGCGTTTCCCGACTCGACCTCGCCTCTCCTCCCCCCTCTCCACATCCTGTGGAGAGGGGGGCCGGGGG
>JBKJNL010000776.1:0-7760 GCA_046593615.1 Myxococcota bacterium
TCGCTCAAGCTGGTCGGGCCGGTGCCGTCGCCGAGGACGACGCCGAAGCGGCCGTTGACGATGCTGACGGTCTGCTCTTCGCTCCACAGCGCGCAGTTGTTGGTCAACACGCACGTCGTGTCAGCGGCAGCGCTGGCGAACAAGCCGAAGCGCGCCGTGAGCGTGCCGGTGACGGCGACGCCGTTCTGCTCGATGAACCCCTGGTAGGGGATCGAGCGCTCCTCGCCAGGCCCCATGCGAGCAAAGGCAAAGGTGCTGACGCCGACGAGGACGGCGATCGTGAGGAAGAGCTCGGCGGTGCGGTTGCGAAACATGGGGGACCTCATGGAAATGCACCAACCGGAGAGAGGGTGAACGAGCCGCCCGATTGCTCGGTGAGCGGCGCGCTAAAGGCCGGCACAGCACCGCGCAGCTTGAAGGCACCGCCGCTCAGCTCGCCACCCGCCGAGCCGGCGGGGATGAAGCAGGAAAAGAAGCCGCTGAGCTCGCCGGTGGCGACGTCGGCGGTGCGGTTCTGCAGCACGTTCAACGTCGGACAGGTGAGCTCGCAGTCGAGGCCGCCGCGGTTGTTGCCGCAGGCGCAGAACAGCTGGCCGAAGTTGGCGTCGGGCGTGCTGTTGGGCTCGACGACGCACAGCAGGTCGCCCCACTCGTCGCCCTCGGAGATGCAGCCCTGCTCGTAGGCCGCGGGGCTGGCGTACTCCTCGTGGGTCAGCGCCACCCAGAAGTTGCGGTTGTCGGCGGTGGCGCCGCTCGGCTCCGGCGTCGTCGTCGCGCAGGCCAGCACAGGGTCGACGGGGTTCGGTGTCCCCGGCGTCAGGTCGGGGTCAGAGAGCCGCGGATCGAGGCGGCAGTCGTTGAAGACAAAGCTGCGATCTGTGGGCTTGCGGCGCGCCGGCGTGACCGTGCTCTGGGCGGTGTCGAACGACACGCACTTGAACTGCGAGGCGTGGTTCATGCCGACGAAGCGGGCCTCGCCGCCAACACCGACGTCGGCGGCGACGCCGTCGAGGGTGCGGTTGGGGTTCACCGGGCGCCCGTCGTAGGGGATGTGCCGATCCGACGTCGACCCGACGAAGCAGGTGCCCGACGTGTTTTCGCAGCCTTCGGTCCACTCGGCGAAGTCGCTGTTCTGCGCCGTCGCTGACGTGCCGCCCGGAAACGTGCTGTCGCGGCCGCGCATACACGTCTGCCAGTTGGTGTCGGCGGCAGGGCCGTAGTTGAGCTCGAGCCGGAGGCTCTCGGGGTCGCCGTTGGCTGCGGTGTCGGGTGCGCGCAGCTTCTCCTGGATGACAAAGGCGCCGAAGCAGGGTGCTGCGCCGTTGCAGTTGCCGAGGCCGGCGCCGCCGCGATCGCGGAACGAGCCGTGCGCGAGCTCGATGAAGTAGGCGAAGCGGTAGAAGGTCGCCGCCGCCGGGGCAGCGTCGGGGCCGAAGCCGTTGGCGCCGGCGGGGAACGCGCCGTGGACCTGGGCGACGTCGGCGATGCCGTCGAGGTTGATGTCGTCGTTGTCGTGGTTGCAGGCCTTTGTCAGCGGGTTCACCTCGGCGGCGCGCAGGTGGCCGACGACGCCATCGGCGAACTCGTTGACCGCCGGGGTCAGCCCGTAGCTGCGCAGCAGCTTCTCTGGCGTCGTGCCCTGCTGCTTGTAGCGAAGGCCGAACGCGGTCGGGTCGTCGGTCTCTTCGGGCTCGTAGAGCTTCGCGGTGGCGACGCCGAGGTTGAGGTCGGCGACGAGCACCGTGCGCTGCGCGTTGGCGTTGTAGGTGCCGACGCCGGTGAATTCGTCGCGGAAGTCGTCACCGCGCAGCTCGAACCGATCGATGACGCGGACGTCGCAGCGGGAGTTGGCGGCGAAGGGGTTGTTGGGGTTGCCGTTGAGGTTCAACGACGTGAGCAGGCGGCTGTTGACCCAGCCGTCGCCGTCGGCGTCGCAGCTGCGGACGACGCCGTCGACGCCCTGGAAGAAGTTGTCCTGCAGCGCACAGATGCAGGTGCTGCCGAACGCGACGCCGCCGTTGCCGACGCCAGTGGTGCCTTCGACGGCGGCGCCGCCGTTGAAGCACGCCGAGCAGCCGACGCAGGTGCCCGCTGAATTCTGCACCTGGTTGTCGGGGCAGAGCGAGGGCACGCGGCACTCCGGCGTCTCGCTGCCGCTGACGAACACGCACTCTTGCGGCGCCTGGCAGTTCAGGTCTTCGCAGGTGACGATGTCGACGCAGGTGCCGTTGTCGTCGATGAAGCCTTCGAGACAGTCGCCGCACAGGGCGCCGGCCGCGCTCTCGGAGCACAGGCGATGCTCGCGACCCTCGCAGTCGATGCCCGCGCAGGTGTTCAGCAAGCATGCACCAGCGACGTCGACGAAGCCGGCGTTGCACAAGCCGCAGGTGTCGCCGGTGGCGCCGCCTTCGCTGCAGGCGCGCTCGTCGCCGCAGTAGCCGGGGTCGGTCGACGTGCAGCTCGGCAGTGGGTCGCACAGCGATGTCGCCGCGTTGAACGTGAAGCCCGCCTCGCAAGCCGACAGACACACGGCGTCTTCGCCGGCGTTCTGCTCACACAGCTGGCGCTGGGCGCAGCCGGCGGCCTCGCAGTCCGACGGCACACGACAGAGGTCGGTGTTGTCGTCGCAGACGTCGTCGCCGCAGGCGCCGCTGTCGCACGGGCAGTCGAGGGTGCCGAACGCACAGGCCGTGCAGCTGCCGTCGGTGCAGGCGAGGTCGGTGTCGCAGCGCGGGGCGGCGGCGCGGCAGTCGCAGTCGACCTGGCCGGCGACGCAGACGACGGCTTCGCCCTCGCCCTCCCCTTCGGCGGGCGGCGGGTCACAGCTGCAGGCCGAGCCCGCGAGCGCCAGCGTCGCAAGCATCGCGACGACGACGACGCGCGTGATCAAGGTGGGTTTCATGGTTGGTCTTTCTGCGCGCAGCTCACAGCTGCGCGAAGTCCTCGTAGAAGAAGAAGATGCGGATGTCGGTCAGGGAGTTGAGGTCGATGTCGGCGTTCACTTCTTCATCGCGGAGGTTCAACGTGACCTCCCACAGCGAGTTGATGAAGGGCCGGTCTTTCAATCGGTCGCTCTGGTAGACGTCTTGCGAGAAGAACTTGTTGCCGTTCAAGAACGGGTTCATCACCGCCGTGATCGGCGTGATGCGCTGGAACGAGAGCCCACCGTCGAGCGCGCGCACCGTCGAGGTGCCCTTGGCCGTCAAGTAGAGGCGGGCCTCGAGGTCGCCGGTATCGCGCCCGGCGAGCTCCGACTCGACGAACTTGACCTTGTGGATGGCCGTGACCGGTGAGGTCTGGCGCAGGCTGGTCGCGAACGGGATGCGGATGTAGCCGCGGGCGTCGAGGTACTTCGTCTTCTGCAGCTCTTCGACGAACAGCGCGTGGCGCTGCGCGGGTGTCAGGGCGCGGTCGATCTTGAAGATGTCGTCGCGCAGCGAGACGACGTCGACGCGCAGGTCGGCCCGGCCGAAGCTCTGCTCGAAGTCGTTGAAGCCGCGCGCGAGGTCGAGCAGGTAGTCCTCGAGGTTGTTCTCGCCGCGGCCGGCGAGGCGCACGAGGAACAGGTCGCTCTTCTCGGCGTAGGACTGCGCTGTGTAGAACTCGAAGTTGCGCGTGGCCCGGAAGGCGTCGATGCGCGCCAGGTTGAAGGCCCGGTCGGCGTCGAGGACGTCGGCGTTGGCAAAGATGCGCACGTTGGGATCGTTTCTGGCCGCGGCGACGTTGATGATGTGCTGCTCGGTCTCGGCCTGCTGCGCCTCGAGGCGCGCGGCGCGGTTTCTAAGGTTGGCCAGGTTGCCGATGGCGCGCTGCACCTCGACATCGGCGCGCAGCGCATCGGCGTTGGCGCGCATCAGGTCGGCGAGCAGGTCGTCGACGCGGGCCTTGCTGTTGACCATCAACGGCCCGGGCTGCGTGCAGTCGCCGGCGCCGTTGCGCGCCAGGCAGCACTCGCCGATGGCCACGGCGTAGTCGGCGTCGCGCTGCAGCCCGTCGAGCTCGAGCTCTTTGCCGTTGATCTCGTTTTGCTTGTTGCGGATGTCGTCGTTGGCTTCGAACTGCGTGTCGACGGCGAGGGACTGGGTGACGGCGGCGGCGCCAAACGCCGCCGTGGCGACGCCACCGACGACGGCCTGCGGGGTGCACGTGAACAAGCCGTCGACGCTGCAGCCGTTGATGGTGGCCTGCAGCTGCGCCGCGGTCTGGCCCCAGGCTGCGAACGTCGACGCCAGGCGGTCGAGCTCCGACAGCTCCTTCTCCCAGTCGGCGATGGCGACGTTGAGCTCCTGGATCTGGCTCTTGATGGTGATGGAGCGGCCGGCGGCGGCGAACTTGATGTCGGCGATGGCGACGCGGCCGTCGCATTCGTCGTCGGCGCGCGCCTGCTCGTTCTCGACGCGTGTGTAGATGGCGCGGATGTCGGCGACCTCGCCGCGCAGGGTCAGCTTCGCCGACTCGATGCCGGCCATGGCGTCAAAGATCTGGCCGTTGCCGACGAGGCCGCACGGGTTGCCGAGCACGGCGAGCGCGGCGTTCTCGGCCGCGTATTTGGCGGTGGCCGGGAACACCTGGCCGTTTGCTTCAAAGGTGCCGCAGATCTCGGCGAGCTGGTTCTCGAAGTCGTTGCTGACGCGCCCGAGCTCGGCCTGAAATTGCGCGGCGTCGACGTCGAAGCCGCGGTTCGAGGCCAGGGCGCGCTCGTCGCGCTCCTTGGCGATGGCCAGGCTCTCAAAGGCGCGATCGAGCAGCAGGCGCGGCGATGGGACATCGAAGCGGCCCGGCGCCGGGAACGGCACGAAGTCGGGGGCGTCGCCAAAGAAGGTGACCTCGTCGGTGATGGCCTGGTAGGCCTCGCGCATCTCGCGCAGCGACTGGTTGTATTGCAGCTTGGCCTGCTCGAGCTCGCGGCGCGCGGCGTTGACCTCGTTCAAGTCGACGACGCTCTGTGCGCGGCGCATGAACTGCGAGATGGCCACGCTCTCGAGGTACGCCTCGGTGAAGCTGCGCTCGATGACGTGGCGGGCGAGGTCGGGGCGGTTGAAGGCCTGGTACTGCTTGGCGATTTCGTTCGCCGCCTGCGTCTTCTTGGTCGACGCGAGGATCAAACGGTTGAAGTACGTCGACAGCGACTCGAGCGTGATGACGTTGCGCCGCGAGTCGGGCGTGAGGTTCTGCCAGAGCTGCGGGCTCATCCGGTAGAAGCGGTCGAGGACCAGCTGGTAGTACTGGTGCGCGCGATACAAGAGCCGCATCTGGTTGCCCGCGCCGCCCGAGAGCACGATGCCGTTGGGCTCGAACTTGTCGCCCTGAAACGTGCCGATGGCCGAGCCCGCGAGGTCGAAGCGCGAGCCGACCGAAGCCGTGACGTCTTCGTCGCCCAACATGATGAGCAGCTCGGAGTAGAGCCGCTCGAAGCCGTCGAACGTGAGCCCGTTCTGCTCGGAGAAGCTGAAGCTCTTCTTCAGGTACGTCTCGACCCCATCGATGGTGGTCTGATTCGACAGGCGATCGGTGCTGTAGAGGTGCAGCAGGCAGTCGGTGCGCGCCCGCGTCTCTTCGATGACGACGGGGTCGTAGCAGTAGGGCAGCGCGTCGCTGCCAAGCTCGCAGATGGCCGGCACGAAGCCGAGCGTCTGCCCGGTGCGGTTCCGGAAGCGGGTCTTGTAGCGAAAGGCGTCGTCGATCGCCGTCGTCAGCGGGACCTGGCGGGTCACGCCATCGGCGGGCTCAAAGAAGATCTTGTCGGTGCGCAGGTCGAGCCGATCCTCGGAGCAGATGGCGGCGTCGGTGGCCGGCGCGCCGAGGCCGTCGTCGCAGACGTAGGGCAGGTTCACGACCAGCTCGCCCGAGTCGAAGTTGCGCTTCATGAACTCCAGCTGGGTGCCGCAGGTGCCGCGCAGCCCGGCGGGGCACTCCTGCTCCAGGCAGGGGCTCAGACCGGCGCCCTGACACTGGTTGTTCTTGACGAGGGCGGCGGTGTCGCCGGCGTTCACGGGGTTGAAATAGAAAAACGTGATGCCGCTGCCGAGCGGACAATCCTCGGCGACGCCGTCGCCGAAGTTGCCGCCGTCGAAGCGCCCCGTCTCGTGGCAGAGCCAGTGCACGCGGTCGCGCTCGGCCCCCTCGAGGCGGTTGCCCACGCCCTGCCCCGGGTCGCCGGTCAGCAGCACGTTGGCGAGGATGTCGGCGTCGTCGGTGTCGTTGTCGGGGTCGCCGCCAACGCCGAGCACCTGGGCGACGAGGTCGGCGTCGCAGGTGAGGTCGAGCTTGCCGTCGGGCACGGGCGTGAGCGTCGGCGTGACACCGGGCGCGTAGCCGCCGGGCTCGATGGTGCTGCCCACGCGCGACAGCTCGACGTAGCCGTAGGCGGAGAAGTCGGCCGCGCCGTCGCCGCCTTCGAGGTTGGCCGAGAAGCTCTCCTTCACGAACAACAGCAGGCGGCTCTGGTTGATCATGACGCCGTCGAGCAGCTCGATGGTGCGCACGCGCTGGCGACCATCGGGGATCGGGTTTGCGCCGGCGAGGCTGGCGTTCAGCTGCGCGGCGAGCGCGTTGCCCGAGGGGTCGAACGGGAAGCGCTTCTCGCGGCACTCCTCGACGACGCGGCTGCTGCCGATGAGCTTCGTTCCTTCGTTGAAGTCCGGCACGAGCCACGGCACCTGCGTCTTGGCGAACGCCTGCTGCTCCGCGGGTCCGCCGCAAGAGTCGGCGCCGTCGAGGTTGAAGCGGCCGCCGACGACGACGGTGGAGTCAAAGGAGTCGACCTCGACGGTGCAGCGGGCGGCGGCGCCGCTGCCGTCGGAGCACGCGGTCGGGTCGGCGCGAAAGGCGAGCTGCAGCGGCGGCAGGCCGGGGTACTGCAGCGCCTGCGGCGACTCGATGCGTCCGGCGAAGCGCTGGCCCGAGGCGTCGGTCACGTCGCGCTCGACGCGCATGACGAACGGCAGCTCGATGGCGCCGGTGGGCACGCGGCGGTTGGTGGAGTCGGTGTAGACGGCGAGTCCGTCGCTGGCGTCGCTGTCGTTGGGGTCGACCCACGGGTAGCAGACGGCGTTTCGGCTGCTGGTCTTCTCGAAGCAGCCGCGCTTCATGATGTTGTAGTTGAAGGACTCGCTGACGGTGGCGCCGACGACGGCGTTCCACTCTTCAAGCGTGAAGAGCGGGTTCAGGCGGAAGTCGTTCCACTTCACGAGCATGGCGTTCTGCGTCGCGTTGACCGCGCTCGGGTTGGAGTTGTGCGCGCGCACGGCGTCACGCCAGTCGGCGATGGCGCTGTCTTCGCCGTCGAAGTTGATGAAGTAATGAACCGTGCCCGACCACTGCCCGTCGGGCGACGTGGCGTAGTCGAGGTAGACGGTCTGCAAAGAGCTGCCGGGGCCGTCGAGCTCGAGCGTGCCCTGCCACTTGTCGATGGTGTCGTTGAACGCGCCGGCCAGCAGGATCGTCGTCGATTCTCCCGGCAGGATCTCGACGACGAGGGCATCGACGCGGTCGGGTGCGGCGGCCGCGCCCAGGACCCCGAGGCTCAACCAGGACAGCGGCTGCTCGGTCTCGGTGACGATGCCGGTGGGTCGGAACTCCTTGTGGTCGACCTTGCGCACGGTGACGGACAGGGTGGTCTCACCGGGGTTCGTGATCGTGAACGCGCCGTCTTCGCGCGTGTTGGTGAAGGTGAGGTTGGTCTTGTCGACGGTGAACGGCGCGCCCGTCGGCACCGGCGGCGGCGCGTCCTCGGGCGGCGGCGGCGTGGGCTGGCACGT
>JBKJNL010000804.1:0-6767 GCA_046593615.1 Myxococcota bacterium
GAGCGGCCCTGGAGCGGGTCACCCGGCCCCGAGCGGCCCTGGAGCGGGGTGCCCGGGCGGGCCGAACGGCCCTGCAGCGGGGTGCCCGCACGGCCCGAGCGGGCTTGGAGCGGGGGCCCCGGGCCCTGGGCGTTGACGGCGTCCTTTTGCGACGAGGGGCGCACGGTGTTCTTCGACGCCGTCGGCGGCCGCTTCGCCCCGCCCCGCTGCGCAGCCGAGCTGGAGTCGCCGTTGTGGATGTCCTGCGATTCGGCCGCCGGCAGGCCTTCGCCAGACGACGAGAACACGTCGCCGTCGTCGCCCGCTTCGTCTGACGACGAGATGTCGAGGTCAGCGGCCTTTGGCGCCGCGACGCGCACCTGGGTGCGAAAGGCGTCGTCGATGGCCTGGTCGGCGTCGTCGCCGACGACGACGACGGCGCCGACGAGGGTGCCGCGCACGCGCCGCGGCTGCTTTTTGTTCTGCACGCCGGGTGCGGTGTCGATGTCGAAGTCGGCGGCGTCGGAGAGGGCCCGGCCGACGACCTTGACGACGCCTTTGTCGGCGAGGTTGGCGAGGGCGGTCTTGACCTCGGCCTCGTCGAGGCCGGCCTGGCGGCGGATGGTCTCGACCGGGCGCTTGCCGTCGATGAAGCGCAGCACGTGCTTCTCGAACGGGGTCAGGCGCACGCCTTTTTCGGCGGCGTCGATGACCCCGATGACGGCGTCGGGCGACATCACGGCCTGGGAGCGCCCCGAGACGTAGAGGCGGGCGGCCTGCAGGTCTTTCTTGAGGTGGAAGCCCGAATCGCTGGTCTCGAACGACGAGGTGTCGTCGCCGATGTTGCCGAGGATGACGGCGTCGGCGAGGTTGAAGACGGCGGGGTCGACGCCGCCCTGGCCCGGCCGCAGCTGGTGCTCTTCGTCGAGGATGTCGCCGCCGAGGAAGCCGGTGTCGAGGATGAAGTCGCAACCGCGACAAATCACGGCGTTTTCTTCGACGGGTCGTCCGCACTTCGGACAAATCACGTGACGCCCTTACAGCCGGCACGCGCGCCGACACCGACACCGACGACGTGCAACGCCGTGGCAGACGGGGCGGGCAGGGGCCCTTCAGGAAGGCGGACAGGCAGGGGCAAGGTCTTCGGCGCCTTTGGCGGCTGGCTGGCTTCTGACGGCTGCGTCAGCCGCGGAAGAGGATGAACTTCGACATGTCGACGCCGAGCTGCTTGTTGTCTTCGTCGACGTACTCGTTGTGCTCGGTGGCGCGCGACTTGATGTACTCGCTCCACACCTGGCAGAGCAGGCTGATGCTCTGGAAGTGGGTGCGCTCGAGGACGTCCATCGCCTTGTTGTAGAGGCCGAGGCCGTCGCCGGCGTGCTCGCGGAACTTGGCCTGGATCATCGGCCGGACGACGGCGAGGAAGAGCAGGTGCTTGTGCAGGACGTCGCCGAGCTTGAAGCTCTGGCTGACCCGCAGCTTCGCCAGGAACTTGAAGTAGGTCTTCTGCGAGTCGTCGTCGCCGGTGACGAGCAGGTCGGTGTAGGCCTCGAGCAGGTACTCGATGGACTGCTTGAGATCGTTTCGAGCAACACGGCTGTAAGCCGGCAAATCCTTTGGGATTCTCGTCAGCAGCGCAGACACGATCTGGGTGCGGTTGTTTTCGAGGAAATTATAAAGCTCGATCACGTCGCACCTCGGTGTTCGCCCAGCAGGTTCGCCCGGCATGTTCGCCGGCAGGCATGTCTCTCGCCGTTTCGGCTGACCGTTTTCGCAACGAGCCAACAGCGCGGAAAAGGCATCGGAAGCTCCGTCCTTTGGTACCACTCTCGACGACGACGGCGCAAACGTGGCATGCCCGGCGGCTCAGCCGGCGACACGTCCTGGCTGTCCCCGACATCCCAGGCCGACCTTCCCGCCCGACGCCACCACCCGCGAACACCTGCGAACACCCGCAAAACCCACCCGGCGAACCCGTCTCGAAAAGGCCCCGACAAGTGCGCGACCCGGTCAAGGCGGTGCTCTCCCGCCGCGGCATCCTGAAGCTCGGCGGCGGCGTCGTCGTCGCCTGCCTCGTCGCCGGCGGCCTCGGGGTCCGTTCGCTGCTGTCTGATCGGCCGCATGGCGCGAAGCGCAAGGTGTTCGACGACGACGAAGCCCTCGTGATCGCCGCCCTGGCCGAGACCTGGTTCCCGTCTGCCAAGCACGGCGGCAACGTCATCGGCGTGGGAGCCGACGACGTCGACGTCGTCGGTGGCGTCGACGCCTACGCCGCGCGGCTGCTGCCGCGCGAGCGACGGTTGCTGCGGGTGCTGGTGCGGGCCGTCGAGCAGTGGCCGCGCTTGAGCTTGCAGTCGACGTCGCGGTTCTCGTCGCTCGACGTCACCGGCCGGCAGGTCGTGATGCGCCACTTCGAAGAGAGCGGGCTCGGCGAGCGGCGGCTGCTGGCGACGTTGCTGCGCTCGCTGGTGGGCATGCCGATGTTCGACGACCCGCGCTTGCTGCGGGCCATCGCCCACCGCCACGGCTGCGGCCTGCCGATCCTGCAGGAGGGCCCATGACGACGACGACGACGACGAACGGCACCCGGGCAACCCTGGTGGTGGGACCGGTGGCGCCGTCGGTGGCCTACGCCGACGGCGTCAGCGTCGCCAAAGCCGGCACGATCTCGACCGAGGTCGTCGTCATCGGCACCGGCGCGGGCGGCGCCGTCGCCGGCACCGAGCTGGCAAAGGCCGGCAAGAAGGTGCTCTTCCTCGAGGCCGGCGGCGCCTACGACCAGCGCGATTTCCGCAAGCGCTCGCTGGCGTGGGCGACGACGC
Organism: Myxococcota bacterium; assembly: GCA_046593615.1. Taxonomy (GTDB): domain Bacteria; phylum Myxococcota; class UBA727; order UBA727; family VGSZ01; genus VGSZ01. The sequence goes on from JBKJNL010000804.1 coordinate 2,802, forward strand.
ACATGTTCAGCGGCCGCGGCGCGCAGGCATCGCGGGGCTCGCCCACCATGGTCGTGACCTCGGGCCGCGTCGTCGGCGGATCGACGGTGCTCAACTCGGGCATCTGCTTCAGGCCCCCCGACCGGCGCCTCGACGAGTGGGTCGACCACACCGGCGCCGAGTTCTGGAAGCCCAGCAATTTCGCGCCCTTCGTCGATGAAATCTGGAAACGACTTCTGGTGCTGCCCACCCACGAGGGCATCGGGCGGCGCAACAACCGGCTCTTCCTCGACGGCATCGAGAAGCTCGGCATCGCCGGCCACTGGATGGACCGAAACGCCCCCGGCTGCGTCGGCTGCGGCGTCTGCCACCTCGGCTGCCCCTCGGGCGGCAAGGCCAGCGTCGACAAATCGATCCTGCCCGAGGCCTTGAACCACGGCGCCAACATCCTCACCCGGGCCCGCGCCGAGCGCCTGATCGTCGAGGGCGGCCGCGTCACCGGCGTCGTCTGCAGCGTCGTCGACGACGACAACGAAGACGCGGTCGGCACCCTCACCGTCAAGGCCGACGTCGTCATCGTGGCCGGATCGGGCCTGGGGTCGCCGCTCATCTTGCAGGCCAGCGGGCTCGGCGGCCCCGAGTGCGGCCAGCACCTCGCGGTGCACCCGGGCTTCGCCGTCTTTGGCGAGTTCAACGAGCCCGTCGTCATGTGGGACGGCGTGCCGCAAGGCGCCTGGGCCCATTGTCCGGACGACGAAGACGCGCTGCTCGAGACCGCGACCGTCGGCCCCGGCGAGCTGTTCGCCTTGTTCGGCCGCGCCGGCGATCTGTCGACGGTGCAGCGGCTGGCCCACCTGTCGATGGCCGGCGCCATGATCCGCGACGAAGGCGAAGGCAGCGTCGTCATCGACGACGGCGACCCCGGCCACCTGCGGCCGAAGCTCACCGTCACCCTCACGCCGCGCGACCTCGAAAAGATGCGCCACGGCGGCAAGACCCTGGTGCGCGCCTGGTTCGCCGCCGGCGCAAAGGCCGTGGTGCCGGGCGTCAGCCGCACGCGGTTCTGCACCAGCGAGCAAGAGGGGCTCGACGCCGTCGACGAGCTGGTGTCGCCGTCGATGTTGGCCCAGGCCTATGCGAGCCACCCGCACGGCACCTGCCGCATGGGACCCAAAGAAGGGCCCCACCGCGGCGTCGTCGACGTCGACGGCAGCGTCCACGGCGTCAAGAACCTCTACGTGATGGACGGCTCGATCTTCCCGACCACCCTCGGCGTCAACCCGCAAATCACCATCATGGCGACGGCGTTGGCGCTGTCGCGGCGCCTGGCGGCCTGAGCGGCTTCGGCTGCTGATGGGCCGACGGCGTGGTGCGTGATGGCGCGGGTGGGCTCCGGCGCCCGCCGTCCAATCGCTCCACAGTGACAGGAGCGCATCCGGCAGCGCCCTGCGCCTCTGCGGGCTGGCCATGCGTTTGCAGTTGAAACGCTGGCAAACCCCATCCCGGAGGACACCATGGAACCGCTCTTCAAATCAGCACCCGTCAGCGAAGCCGCCGTGAGCTGGACGGGGCGCTGGGCCCAGCTGCTCGGCCTGTTCTTCGTCGTCGACGGCGTCTGGGGCCTCTTCAGCCCGGTCACCTTTGGCTTGTTCACGACCAACCTGACCCATTCGGTCATCCACCTCGCCCTCGGCGTCGCCGGTCTGTGGCTGGGCAGCCGCGCGCAATCTCGCGCCCACCGCCTGCAAGGCGACACCGCCACCGCCCGCGGCTACGTCGTCGCCGTCGGCGTGCTGCTGGCGGTTGTCGGCGTCGCCCGCTTCGTGCCGGGCCTGGCTGACGTCGTCGTGCAGGTGCTGAATGTGAACACCGCCGTCGCCGTGCTGAACATCACCCTTGGCGCGGTGTCGTTGGTGGTGGCGTCGCTGACCGGCCGTCGGCACCTGCCCGCCGTCAGCGAGCAGGCCCCCGCCGCCGTTCGCCGCGCGGTTCCGGTCGCCCGCTTCTCGCGCGTCTGAGGGCGGCTGCCGCCAGGCGCATCACGCAGGCTGCCCCCGGGCAGCCTGCTTTTTTTGTTTGCCCGAGCAAGATTGACGACGACGACGGCGACGGGTACCGGCGCCGCATGGCTTCTGGTGAGAGCAATGTTGTCGCGGGCGCTGGCGAGGTTTCTGGCCGGCCCGTCGTCGTCCGGATCGCGCCGTCGCCCACGGGCGACCCGCACGTCGGCACCGCGTACATCGCGCTCTTCAACTACGCCTACGCCAGGCAGCGCGGCGGCAAGTTCATCCTGCGCATCGAAGACACCGACCAGGGCCGCTCGACCCGGGCCTCCGAGGACATGATTCTCGAGAGCCTCAAGTGGCTCGGCATCCAGTGGGACGAAGGCCCCGACGTCGGCGGCCCCCACGCGCCCTACCGCCAGAGCGAGCGCCTCGACATCTACCGCAAGCACGTCGACGAGCTCGTCGCCGCCGGCAAGGCCTACTGGTGCACCTGCACCGCCGAGCGCCTCGACGTCGTGCGCAAAGAGCAGATGGCCCGCAAAGAGAACCCCGGCTACGACGGCCGCTGCCGGTTCCGCCCCATCGACGACGTCAAAGCCGAGATGGCGACGGGAACACCGGGTGTCGTGCGCATGAAGATCCCGCGCGGCAAAGGCGACCCCAAAGCCGGCGCCGACGCCTCCGCCGACGTCGTCGAAGTCGTCGTCAAAGACCTGCTGCGCAATGACATGCCGTTCAACACCGCGCAGGTCGACGACCAGGTGCTGCAGAAGGGCGACGGCTTCCCGACCTACCACCTGGCCAACGTCGTCGACGACCACCTGATGGGCGTCACCCACGTGCTGCGCGGCGAAGAGTGGCTGAGCTCGACGCCCAAGCACGTGCTGCTCTATCGAGCATTTGGTTGGCAAGCTCCGGAATTCGCTCACCTTCCGTTGCTGCGCAACGCCGACAAATCCAAGGTTTCGAAGCGCAAGAACCCGGTGTCGCTGCGGTACTTCAAAGAAGCCGGCTACCTGCCCGATGCTTTGATGAATTTCCTCGGCACGATGGCCTTTACCTTCGAGGACAGCGCTGGCCAGCAGGTCGAGATGTTCTCGCTGTCGACGTTCGTCGAGAACTTCAAGCTCGAGAAGGTTTCCCTCGGCGGCCCCATCTTTGATTTGAAGAAGCTCTTGTGGTTCAACGGCCGGTATTTGCGTGAGAAACGGTCTGACGACGACATCGTGCAGTACCTGAAGTCACAGCTGTTCACCGACGACTACCTGTTGAAGATCGTCAAGATCGCCAAAGAGCGCTTCGAAAAATCAGAGGATTTCGTCTCCTACGGCTCGTGGTTCTTCAGCGCCTCGCCCTACGTCGACGGCGGCGGCGACGGCGCCGACCTGCTGCTCAAAGGCAAGACGAAGAAGGAGACGACGGCGGCCTGGGAGTCGCTGGTCGAGAAGGTCGACGCCGCCCAGACGTTCTCGCACGAGGCCGTCGACGCCCTGCTCAAGAGCTGGTGCGACGAAAACGGCATCACGCCCAAAGAGGGCTTCATGCCGCTGCGCTTGATGCTGACCGGCAAAAAGGCGACGCCGGGCCTGCCGGAGTCGATGGCCGTCCTCGGCCGCGAGCGCGTGCGCACCCGCATCCGCGCCGCCCTTGAGCTCGTGAAGAAAGTGCCTGACTTGAAAGCGGAAGGGCCCAAAGCCGACGCGCCCAAAGCCGACGCGCCCAAAGCAGAGCTGGCGAAGTCGCAGAAGTTACCTGACCTGGCGGAAAGCCCGGCCGAGAAACAAGATCCGAAGTCCCCTGTAACACCCCAAAATTGAAGGAGTTTCCCATGGCTCGTGAACGTACGCTTTCCATCATCAAGCCCGACGGCGTCAAGAAGAACCACATCGGCAAGATCGTGGCGATGTTCGAGGAGAAGGGCCTCACCATCGCCGCCGCCAAGCTCGTGCAGCTGACCAAGGGCGAGGCCGAAGGCTTCTAC
>JBKJNL010000509.1:0-4893 GCA_046593615.1 Myxococcota bacterium
GCTCGGCCATGAGCGTCGGTGGTGACCTCGTCTCCGGCCGCCCCGACAACGAGCCCGCCGAACGCCGCGTCGGCAACCACATCGCCATCCTCTTCGACGAGGGCGCCGCCACCACCGGTGAGCTCAAGGGCTTCGTGCGCCGCGGCGCCATCGACGCCGTCGACGCCGGCATCGACAACGCCCGCGTTGCCCTGTCGACCGGCCAGGTGGCCCGCACCAACGCCGACGGCCTGTACCGCTTTGCCGAGGTCGCGCCCGGCGACGTCACCGTCGACGTCACCGCCGCGGGCTTCGAGCCGGCGACCGCGCAGAAGCTCGTCGAAGCCGGCCAGGTCAACTGGAAGTCCGTGGCCCTCACGCCGCCGCCGCCGCCGCCGCCGGAAGAAGAGGAGCCGGTCAGCGGTGAAGGCGAGGGCGAAGAGGCACCCGCCGAACCGACCGAGCCCACCGAGCCCGCTAAAGGCGAAGGCGAGCCGACCGAGCCGACAGAAGGCAAAGGCGACGAAACAAACGAGCCGCCCGAGGGCGAGACGCCCCGCGACACGCGCGTCATCACCGCCAACGCGGGCGGATGTTCGTCGTCATCAGCGTCGCCGGCGTCGTTGGCGTCGGCGTCGTTGGCTGCGTTGCTGCTCCTGTTCCGGTTGCGCCGTCGGGTGCGTTGACCCAGCGTCGGCCGATGTTGAAGAAGCTCGCCCTCGCTGTCGTGGCCCTCGTGGCCATGGTGGTCATCATCGGCCTCGCCCGCGGCAGCCACTGGAAGGTCGAAAAGACCGTCGCCATCGACGCGCCGCCCGAGGCCATCCAGCCCTTCGTCGTCGACCTGCAGAAGGGCTGGCCCCAGTGGGCGACCTGGCACGCGATGGATCCGAAAGCGACGTGGACGTACGCCGGCACCCCCGGCGCCGTCGGCCAGAGCATGAGCTGGCAGGGCCCCGAGATCGGCAAGGGCACGCTGACGCTGACGAAGATAGAGCCGCTGCTCGTCGCCTACGACGGCGCCATCGAATCCAACGACGTCAACGACAAGGGCACGCTGACCTTCACGCCCGAGGCCGCCGGCACGCGCGTGGTGTGGCTCGACGAGGGCGACGCGCCCCCCGTCGTCGGTGGGCTCTTCAAGGGCATGCTCGAAGCCATGCTCGGGGAGCAGTTCCAGAAGAACCTCGACGCCCTCAAGGTCGTCGTCGAGAAGCAGCAGGTCGCCGCACAGGCCGTCGCCGCACAGGCCGTCGCCGCGCAAGCCGAGCAGGCCGTGCAGGCCCCGCCGCCCGGCGACCCGACCGCCGTCCCGTGAACCAAAGGCGCCCCGGCGGCGTCTGTGGCATATGGCCAACATGCGCCCCCCCGCCTTTGTCAGCAGCTTCGTCGTCGTCACCGCCTGCCTGTCGGGCTTGTTCGGCGTCGCGGCCCTGCCCGCCGGCGCCAACGACATCGACCTGAGGATCGACGCCCGGGCCCTGCCCGGCCAGCAGCCGAAGCTGACCGTCGTCGTCAACAAAGACGTCGAGAGCGTCACGCTCGACGTCAACGCCGGCAAAGCCCGTGTGAACCAGAAGAAGGGGCCGCAGACGCAGCCCGGCACCATCGAGTTCACGCTGCCCCAGGATGGCGTCGGCAAGCTCTCGTGGAACGGCACGCTGACGGTGGTCTTTGCCGACGGTGGCTCGGGCACGATGCCGCTGGCGTTTTCGACCGAGCGCCTGTCGAACAAATTCAAATACGACATCAAGAAGGGCGGGCTCGACCTCGAGCACGACAAGCTGAAGCTGGTTTCAGAGCGCGCCACGGCCAAGGTCGTCATCGACCTCTACACCGACGAAGACGAGCTGCTGGCCTCGGCCGGCATCGACTACGACCCGGTGATCCCCGCCGGCACGCCCGTCGAGGTCAGCTGGATCCCGCGCAAGAAGGGCGACGTCCTGCGCATGCACGTCGCCTGCTACGACGAGAACGGCTCGTTCTCCGAGTCCGACTGGTTCCCCTACAGCATCAGCATCCCCCACGAAGACGTCGTGTTCGACACCGGCAAGTCCCTCGTGCGCCCCGAGCAGGAGGCGAAGCTGCAGGCCGCCATCCCCGAGATCGAGCACGCCGTGAAGCGCTTCGGCCCGGCCATGAAGGCCGCGGGCAAGACCGTGAAGCTCTTCATCAGCGGCCACACCGACACCGTCGGCAACCCGGGCAGCAACCGCGCGCTGTCGCAGGCGCGCGCGCTGGCGATCGCGAAGTGGTTCAAGGCCCACGGCGTCACCATCGGCGTCTACGCCCTCGGCTTCGGCGAAGAGCGCTTGAAGGTCGAGACGCCCGACGAGACGGCCGAAGAGCGCAACCGCCGCGTCGACTACGACGTCGGCGAAGACGCCACCGGCGGTTGGACCAAGATCAACTGAGTCGGGCGATTGAACGTGAGGACGTCGAAGGCACGTCCAAATCACGTCGACGTCGCGTCGATCAGTCCGGGTTCTTCAGCTTCACGCTGGCGTTGGCGGCGATGGTCACGCTGCGATCGCGGCCCGCGTAGCCGCCGTAGACGCCGTCGAAGCTGTCGGGCCAGGCCGCGCGCGACGGGTGGCTCTTGCCCTGGGCGTCGGGCTTGATGCGGCAGTAGCTCAGCTCGACCTTTTCGCCGGGCTTGCCGTGCACGGGCAGGCCAAAGGTCACCGTGCCGGAGCCGGGGAAGCTCTTGTCGTTGTCGTCGACAAACGTGTGCAGGTAGTCGCCGGTCTTGCCGACGTAGGCGATGACGCCATCGGACGTGCCCATGCCGCCCCCCTGCAGCGGAATCTGGACGTTCTGCTTGGCCCCATTCGCCGGCGCCTGCCCCGTCGAGGAGTAGGCCGAGCCGCGGGCGATGACGACGATGTACTCCTCGTCGCGGATGGACGGCGGCACGATCGAGGTCGCGTGGGTCCAGGTGTCGAAGCTGACGTTGGTCTTGACCGAGCCGTGCGGCGGCGGGTCGACGTTGGCGATGACGCCGACGTTCTTTTCGAGGAACGCGCGCAGGCCGGGGTCGGCCTTGACCTGGGCTTCGAGCTTCGGGTTCACCGCGTACAGGCGCTGCAGCGGGTTCGACGACAGGGCGGCGGCGTTGTTGGCAACGACGCCAGCGCGGGAGGCGGCGTTCGGCGGGCCATTGGGAGGAATCGTCGTCGACATGGTGGACCTCTGCGGCAGGCGTGACGAGCAGACAAGCGTGGTCTGCGTGCTATCAGCGCGGCCACTGGATTGGCGTCGTTCTGCGCTCCCGAGGGATCCCATGGCCACCGAGATCAAAGCCCACATCACCGGCACCATCTGGAAGATCAAGGCCGCCGTCGGCGACAAGGTCGAAGAAGGCGACGTGTTGATCATCATCGAGTCCATGAAGATGGAGATGCCCATCGAGGCCATGGACCCGGGCACGGTCAAAGAAGTGCGCTGCAAAGAGGCCCAGGCCGTGGCCGAAGGCGAAGTCCTCATGGTCATCGACGACTGATGACCGGTCCGCTCCAGGGTCCGGGAGGATCCGCCGTCCCGACTCCTTGCAATCATGCGCATGGATGCATAGAGTCGCTCTGTGCTTCCAACGCAGACCCGCGCTGACCTCTTTCGCCTGCTGGGCGACGAAGATCGTCTGCGGCTGTTCGCGCTGTGCGCCGAAGAAGAGCTGACGATCTCCGAGCTCGGCGAGCTGTTGAACGACTCGCAGCCCCAGGTCTCGCGCAAGGCCCAGGCGCTGCGCACCGCCGGCCTGCTGAACGCCCGCAAAGACGGCACGCGCACGTACCTCAAGGCCGCGCCCAAGACCGGCGACGACGTCGCCGACGCCGTCGTCATGGCCGGCCTCGACGAAGGCCGCCGCCTGTGCCGCAAAGACAAGAGCCTGGCCCGCATCCCGAAGCTCGTGCGCGACCGCGAAGAGAACTCGCGCCGCTTCTTTGACAGCGGCGCGGCGGCTCAGACCGCGACGGCGACGACCGCGACGACGACGACGACGACGACGGCTTCGGTGCTGGGCTTCTTGCCCTTGTTGCGTGCGTTGCTCGGTGACGCAGCCAACGGCTTGTGCGTCGACGTCGGCGCCGGCGATGGCGCGCTGCTGCCGCTGCTCTCGCCGCTGTTCGCGCGCGTCATCGCCGTCGACCGCAGCCCCGCCCGCCTCGCCGCCTGCGCCCGCGTCGTCGAAGGCAACGACCTCGGCAACGTGCGCCTGCTCGAAGGCGACGCCGGCGACGCCAGCGTCCACGAAGCGGTCTACCGGCAAGGCGGGGCCTCCGTCGTCGTCGTCGCCCGCACGCTGCACCACGTGGCCCGTCCGGCCGAGCTGCTCGCGGCCTGCGCGCGCCTGTTGAAGCCGCGCCCGACGACCGCTCCATCCGCAAACGGCGCATCCGCAAACGCCACATCCGCAAGCGGCGGCGTCGTCGTGGTCGTCGACTACCTGCCGCACGACGACGAAGGCCTGCGCGAGCAGGGCGACGTGTGGCTCGGCTTCGCGCCCGACAAGCTCATGGCCCTGGCCCGAGACGCCGGCCTGGTGCCGACGACGACGTCGCCGATGGCGGCGCCCGCCGGCCACGCCGACTCGCACCTCTCGTGGCAGTGGATGGCCGCGGTGCTCCCCGACCTCCTCCTCAAGCCGACGGCCGGCAAGCTCGCCGAAAAGTCACCTGAAACAGCTCCTCAAGCATCTCCTGAAAATCTCCGTGCTGGCCTGAAAAATCCGTCACCAACCACGCCAACTGTCATCTGACTGAAATCACATGAACGGGCCAGCCTGGGTCGTTCAATCACTCTCGTCGAACGTTCGACGACGCAACAAGGACACACACATGGACCAGAAGACCGAATTCCCCTCCTACCTCGTCAAAGACATGTCGCTCGCCGAGCTCGGCCGCAAAAAGATGT
>JBKJNL010000510.1:0-3479 GCA_046593615.1 Myxococcota bacterium
GGGCAACGAGCTGTCGTCGCCCGGTCGCGTGAGCGTCAAGACCGCGGCCTTGACGGTGATGATGACCGACATCGCCGTCAAGGCCGCGGTCTTGACGCTCACGCGGCCCGGCGACGACAGCTCGTTGCCCGGAGACGACAGCAGCGCCGCGCTCACGGGCGCGCTCACCGGCGCGCTCACCGGCGCGCCCGTCGGTGCGGTCACCGGCGTGAGCGCAGCATCTTTCACCGCCATCGCCGGCGCCGACGACAACAGCGGCGACGACAACAGCGGCGCTGGCGAGGCGACGGCTTCGCCGCTGCGCGGCATCGTGCCCATCAGCTGCGTGGCCGACGTGGACGGCGACGACGACGACGATGACGGCGACGACGACGACGACGACGACGACGATGACGACGACGACGACGACAGCGTGGGGTTCGTCGACGACGCGGCGAGCAGCGCGGCGCGCAGGGTGACGGCGTCGGTGGGGCGGTCGCGGGGATCTTTCTTCAGGCACCAGGCGACGGCGTCGGAGAGGGCGTCGGGTACCTCTCCGCGCAGGTCCGACAGGCGCGGGGCGCTCTCGAGCACGGCCTTGCTCAAGACCTCGATGGGCACGTCGCCTTCGAACGGCGGGCGGCCGCTCAGCAGGTGGAACAGCGTGGCCCCGAGCGCGTAGAGGTCAGAGGCCACGCTCGGCGGCTGTCCGCGCGCAAGCTCGGGCGCCAGGTAGGCGGGGGTGCCAACCACGACGCCCTGCTGCGTGAGCTGCGATTGCGGGACCGCTGCCATCCCCGAAGCCGACGGCGACGACGCCGGCGCTCCGGGCGGGAGGGGCATGTCTTTGGCGAGGCCGAAGTCGGTGAGCACCACCCGGCTCTCGAGGGAGCCGGCCTTTTTGAGGACGAAGAGGTTGGCGGGCTTGACGTCGCGGTGCAGCAGGCCGGCGTCGTGGGCGGCAGCGAGGCCGGTGCAGGCGGCGGCGGCGATGCCGACGGCGAAGTCGACGTCGAGCCGCTGCGGATTTCTGAGCAGCACCAGGACATCGTCGCCGTCGAGCAGGTCCATGACGACGTAGGGGCCGGCGGTGGGGTCTTCGCCGACGGCGTGGACGGTGACGACGTTTGGGCTCTTGACCCGCGCCAGGGCCCGGGCCTCGCGCAGGAAGCGCTGGCGCATGCCGTCGTCGGTCAAGAGTTGGGGGAGCAGGGTCTTCACGGCGACGAGCCGGTCGAGGCCGGGGTCGCGACACAGGAGCACGCGGCCCATGCCGCCTTCGCCGAGGACCCGCTCGACGAGCAAACCACCGATGTGCGTTGGCTCTGCCACGCCGGGGACCCTACAGGTCTTCGGATCACCCGACGACTGAGAAACAACCAGGGCCCAAGCGGCCCAGGAGCAGGTCACCCAGGGTCTTCGACGTCGTCACCGCGCTCCCGCGCGCGGTGCTGATCGAGACTGAATCCGGTTGGTCGCCGCCGGTGGTGCGTGACCGGTGGTGGCTTCATCGCGAGCGGAGCGCAGCGAAAAAGGGCGCGCCCGCGAGGGCAAAGAACACTCCGTGGGTGATGCAGCCGAGGCCGTCGGCAATCATCCAGACACGGAATCAGCGCTGCATCTTGCGCAAGGTCTCTTTCACGAGGTCCTGGGCCACCTTCTGCGCGAGCTTCTCGTCCTTCAGCTCCGAGAGCGCGGCTTCGTAGAAAGCGGCGGTCAGGTCTCCGAGGGTCGTCTTGAGCTTCTTGTTGTGCGGCATGTGGTGGTCCTCCCATGGACTGCCTTCGACACGAAGGCGAACCAACCAACTGCAGGCGCCCTGCCAACATTCAGCCGGCGTCGAACCAGCAGGTCGCTGGCGTCGCAGCGCCGACGACCCCTGTGCGCTGATGTGTGTCCGGGGTCGTTCGCATGGCAAAAATGTCACAGACCGTGTCTCTGTGGCTGCGGCAGCGGGTCGCCCCGGACACACCCACGGGTCGTCCCGGACACACCAGACATGTGGGTGATGGAGCGACGCAGCAGCCACGGCGCAGGGGAAAGCCCCGGCCGACCGTGCCGTCGTCGTCGTTCATCAGCGGGCCGCGCGGTTCGCCCGGTGGGGCCCGGGAACGAGCGCCACCCCGCGCCAGGCGGCGGGATCGGGAGGCTATGGTCCGCAGCCATGGCGCCCCTCCCCCTTGGTCAACTGTTCGTCATCGGCTTCCACGGCTGCGACGTGCCGGCTTCAACCCGGTCCCTCGTCGTCGACCACGACGTCGGCGGCGTGATCCTGTTCAAGCGCAACATCGAAGACGGCCAACAGGTCGTCGGCTTGAACACCGCCCTGTTCGAGCTGTCGCAGCAGCCGCGCAAGAGCGGCGGCCAGACGCCGCTCATCGTGTCGGTCGATCAAGAGGGCGGCCGCGTGGCCCGGCTGCGCGGCATCGCCACCGACGTCCCCGCCATGCGCGTCGTCGGCAAGGCCGCCGAGAGCGACCCCGAGCTGCCCTATCGCCTCGGCGCCATGATGGCCCGCGAGCTCGTCACCCTCGGCTTCCACTGGGACTTCGCCCCCGTCGTCGACGTCGACACCAACCCGCACAACCCCGTCATCGGCGAACGCAGCTTCGCCCGAGACGCCCACGCCGTCGCCAGGGTCAGCGCCCGCTTCATCGCCGGCATGCAGGGACAAGGCGTCGCCGCCTGCGCCAAGCATTTCCCCGGGCACGGCGACACCGACGTCGATTCGCACCTGGCCCTGCCGCGCCTGCCGCACACCCTGCAGCGCTTGCACGACATCGAGCTCGTGCCCTTTGTCGAAGCCCAGAAAGTCGGCGTGGCCTCGGTGATGACCGCCCACGTGATGTTCCCGGCCCTCGACGAGCACGAGCCGGCGACGCTGTCGTCGTCGATCCTCGAGAAGCTGTTGCGGCAGCAGCTGGGCTACGACGGCGTCTGCGTCTCCGACGACCTCGAGATGGCCGCCGTCGCCGAGCGCTACCCGATCGAAGAGCTCGTCGAAAAAGGCCTCAACGCCGGCTGCGACCTGTTCTTGATCTGCCACGACAACGACAAAGCAGCCCGGGCCATCGAGCACGCCCACAAGCTCGTCGAGAGCGGCCGGGTTCCGCGGGCCCGCGTCGAGGCCGCGCTGCGCCGCGTGCAGGCCATGAAGCAGAAGTACGTCGGGGCCCCGGCGCCGCCGTCGTGGCAGGAGGCAAAGGCGCTGTTGCGCTCGGCCCCGCACCAAGAGCTCGTCGACACCCTGGCCCGGGTCAGCGTCGACGGACCCGAACGCGGTGAGTCCCTCGTCGACGTCGGCTGAGGCGCCATCATGGCGGGCACCAAGAGTTTTTCGCAGCAGCGCGACGGCCGACCCATCGACGCCGACACCACCATCCGCTGAGGCCGGCGCCCTCGGTGGGATCACGTTGCGCGTCGACGTCGAACCAGCCGGTAGAGGCAAGGGGGCAAGGGCCCGGCTAGGGCAAAGGAATGATCCCGGCGGCGGCTGATTG
>JBKJNL010000034.1:0-2798 GCA_046593615.1 Myxococcota bacterium
CGGAGATCCTCAGGCGGGTCGCGCTCCTTCTCGTCGAAGAGCAGCCGATCGGCGCTGATGTTGAGGCCCTTGGAGAGGTTCCGCAGCACCTCGAGCGTCGGCTGCGAGTTGCCAGCCTCGTAGCGGCGGTACTGGCTCAAGTGGACACCAGCGGTGGCCGCCAACGCCTTCTGAGTGAGGCCGTGCTCCTTGCGAAGGGCAGCGAGCCGTTTTGAGAACTGCACGACGAGCACCTCGGGAAGAAGTGACAGATCGAGCATAAGGGGCACCTCCGGGGCCTCATCGAAGAAGGCTCCTTTGCAGACGCTGACGGTGCTCGTATATGAGCGCTTGACAGAACCTGCAAGGAGGCATCGATGGCCCGAATTCCGAACGCCGATCTTCAGCGCATCAAGCGCGAGCTGCTGTTGTCGTCGCTGGTCGCGCTCAAGGTGACGCTCACGCCCCGCGGCAAAGACCTCGTCGGCAAATGCCCCTTCCACGACGACGACACCGCTTCCTTTGTCGTCACAGACAGCAAGGGCCTGTTCCACTGCTTCGGCTGCCACATCGGCGGCACGGCGATCGATTGGATCATGAAGGTCGAGGGGCTCACGTTCCGCGAGGCCGCCGACAAGCTGCTGGCGCCGTTGACGTCGACGCCGACGCCGCTGCCGCCGCTCACGTTGTCGCCGACGATGACCGACGCCGAGATCATGAGCGCCGTCGTCGACGCGTACCACGCGCAGCTGCTCGCCTCGCCCGAGGCGCTTGCGTACGCGACCGAGGCGCGCGGGCTCTCGCTCGACGTCGTGAAGCGGTGTCGTCTCGGCTACTCGGCGAAGTCGCCGGCGTTGCTATCGCGACTGCCGACGTCGACGAGGGACGAGCTGCGCGCTCGGCTGACCGCGCTGGGGATCATCCGCGAGACGGGGCGCGAGCACCTGGCCGGGCGACTCGTGGTGCCGTTCCTCGACGACAGCGGCCGCGTCGTGGGTCTCTACGGGCGTCGCGCATCGACGCACGGCACTTCGGAGTCGAAGCATCTCTACTTGCCTGGGCCGCACGTCGGCGTGCTCAACGTCGACCAGCTCGGCGGCGAAGTGATCTTGTGCGAGGCCGCTCTCGACGCGCTCGCCTTTCTCTCGCACGGCTTCACGTCGGTGACGTCGAGCTTCGGCTGCGAGGGGTTCACCGATGAGATGCTCGAGGCATTTCGTCGTCGAGGTGTTCACCGCGTCGTCATCGCCTACGACCATGACGAAGCCGGCGACCACGCCGCCGCCAAGCTGGCCGAGCTCCTGGCCAGGGAGGGCATCACTTCCGTGCGCGCGCTCTTCCCGAAGACCGTCGACGCCAACGCCTATGCGCTGGTGATGAAGCCGGCGGACAAGTCGTTGCGCGTCGTCGTCGACACCGCCCAGGTTCTCGCTGAACCGACGAACGCGCGCGTACGTGTGACGCCGACGCCAACGCTTGAGCCGACCGCGGAGCCGACGACGAGGCCGTCGGCGCCGGCGACGATCGCGCCGACGAACGCGCCGACGAACGCGCGCGGGCCTGCGGCGCCGTCGACCAAGACGACGACAACGACAAAGCCGCCGGAGCCGCCACTCTCAGCCGCCGCCTTGCGTGCGCCTGTGAGCGACGTTGTCGTCGAGGAGAACAGCGCCGACGAAGCCGTCGTCGTCACGCGCGGCCTGCGCTTTCGCGTGCGCGGGCTCGCGAAGGTCGCGGCTCTCGATGTGCTCAAGGTGAATCTGCTCGTTGCCCTGGGCGAGTCCTTCCACGTTGACACGCTCGACCTTTACGCCGCCAAGGCTCGCGCGTTCTTCGTCGCGGCCGCCGCGCACGAGCTGCACCTGTCGATCGATGAGATGAAGGGCGCCACCGGCCGGTTGATCCTCGCGCTCGAGGAGCTGCGCGACCGTCGCTTGCAGGCGATGGCATCGAACGAGCCGCCGCCCATGTCCGACGACGAGCGCGAGGAGGCCCTGGCGCTCTTGCGTGACCCGCTCTTGCTCGGTCATGTCGTCACCGATCTCGGCGCCTGCGGTCTCGTCGGCGAAGACGACAACAAGCTGCTCGCCTATCTCGTGTGCACCTCGCGCAAGCTCTCGAAGCCGCTCGCCGTTGTAGTGCAAAGCTCATCTGCCGCGGGCAAATCATCACTGATGGAGGCGGTCCTGTCCTTCATCCCTGACGAGGAGAAGGTGCAATACAGTGCGATGACAGGGCAGAGCCTTTTCTATCTTGGTGATGCCGACATCAAGCACAAGGTCTTGGCCATCGCCGAAGAAGAGGGCGCCGAGCAAGCCAGCTACGCGCTCAAGCTCCTGCAGAGCGAGGGCCGCCTGCGCATCGCCTCGACGGGCAAGGACGCAGCGAGCGGCCGGCACGTCACGCACAGCTACGAGGTCGAGGGGCCCGTGGCCATCCTCTCGACGACCACCGCGCTCGACGTCGACGAAGAGCTGCTCAACCGCTGCCTCGTGCTCACCGTCGACGAAAGCGAAGCCCAGACCGCCGCCATTCATGCTCTGCAGAAGCAGATGGAGACCCTCGAAGGCGTACGCCGCCGTCGTCGCCGCGAAGCCCTGATCTCCATGCACCAGAACGCGCAGCGCCTCTTGCATCCCGTCGAGGTCGTGAACCCGCTCGCGCCGGCACTCGTGTTCTCGTCGACGAAGACGCGCGCGCGGCGAGATCAACCGAAGCTCCTGGGCCTCATCAAGACCATCGCGTTTCTGCACCAGCACCAGAGGGAGCTCAAGCGCAGCGACGACGGCATCGACTACATCGAGGCCACCGAAGACGAC
>JBKJNL010000144.1:0-5169 GCA_046593615.1 Myxococcota bacterium
GGCGGCAGCGGCGCCGACTGCGCGCGCGCGGCGCCGCTGCCCAACATTCCCCAGGCGACGGAGCCGGCGACGGACACGGCGACAACGACGGCGAGGCGGCGGTTGGGCTTCATCGCCGGGCATCGTGGTCCAGGGCCCGCTGCGGCCTCAAGTGCTGCCGCCGGGTGTCCGGGCTTGCGTCCCGGTGACCCGCTCCAGGGGCGGCTCGGGAACCCGTGGAGGGTCGGCGATCCAGGCGGTACGACGACGGCGTGATCTTCCTCGACGCCAACGCCTCGGTGCCGCCGCTGCCGGTTGCCAGAGACGCGCTGCTGCGCTCCCTCGACGGCGCCGGCGCCGGGGGCGGCAACCCGAGCTCGACGCATGGCCTCGGCCGGGCCGCGCGCCGCTTGATCGACGAGGCCCGTGACGACGTCGCCCGGGCCTGCGCGTCGTCGAACAAAGACGTGTTCTTCACCTCCGGCGCCTCGGAAGGAAATCGATTGCTCGTCGACATGCTGGTCGAGCACGCCGGCCGTGCGGCCGCGCAGGGCAAGCCGCTCGTCGTCGTCAGCACGCCGCTCGAGCACCCGTCGCTGCACAAGCCCCTGGCCCGGGCCGCCGCCCGCGCACACATCAGTTGGCGCACCCTGCCCATCGTCGACGAAGGCGTGGTCGTCGACGACGTCGCTGTGCTCGCCGGCGCCGACGTCGTCATCTGCACCGCCGCCCACAACGAGACCGGGCTGCTCGTCGACCTCGACGCCTTGTGCGCCGCCGTACAGCGCGTCGGCGGCGATGACGTCGTCGTAGGCGTCGACGCCGCCCAGAGCCTCGGCCGCATCGGCGCGCCCCCGGCCCGCGTCGACGTCGTCGTGGCCTCGGCGCACAAGCTCGGCGGCGTGGCCGGCGTCGGCTCCATCGTGCTGCGTCGACGCGCGCGCACCTTGCCGCCGCCGTGGGTCGGCGGCGGACAGGAAAACGGCCTGCGCCCCGGCACCGAAGCCGCCTCGTTGATCGCCGCCTACGGCGCCGCCTGCGCCGTCGTCGACGACAGCCGCCGCGCCCACGCCGCATTGGCACCGCTGCGCGATCGCCTCGAAGCCCGCGTCGTCGCCGCCTGCGGGGGCCGCGCCCTGTGCGCGCACCGGCCGCGTCTGCCCAACACGAGCGCCGTGCTGTTCCCCGGCGTCGACGGCGATGCGCTGCGCCTGCTGCTCGATCAGGCGGGCGTCGCTGTCGGCTTCGGCGCCGCCTGCAGCGCGCTGGCGCCCGAGCCGTCGCCGGGGCTGATGGCGCTGGGGTTGTCGTCGGAAGACACGCGGCGCGTCGTGCGCTTCAGCCTGGCTCCATCCGTCGGCGGACGCGCCATCGACGAAGCCGTCATCGACGACGCCGCCGCCCGCGTCGCCGCCGTGGCCGCGCGGCTGCGCTGATCAACAGAAACAGGACCTGTCGGTCCCGCTTCGGTTCTCTCGGTGTCGGTCGTGTTGTCGACGTCAGACCGCGGGTTGCACGCCGGTCTGGGTGGCGCGGCCGGCCTTTTTCATCGACGACAAATCGGCTTCGGCGCGCGAGAGCTTCTTCTTCAGCGACAGCGAGCGGGCGATGCCGCCGCCGCCGACGCCGAGGCCGACGACGGACACGAGCAGGAACACGGCCACGAGCGCGCGCACCTTGCTGGCCGCCCGATCGTCGGCCACGCGGATGCCCATCACCGACGTCGTCGTCACCGGCGCGCCGACGGTGCCGCCTTCGGCAAAGACGTCGACCAGCTTCATGGGCTCGTTCTTCTTCATGACGACGGCGACGTTCTGCGGCTTGAGGTCTTCGACCGAGGCGGCGACGAGCTTCTGCACGTCGTCTTGCGAGATGAGGCTCGTGCCGCGGTCGTCGTAGGCGTTGAAGACGATGGCCACCGACGCGGTCGGCGGCGGCGGCGGCGTGTCGAGGTCGCGCACGATGTCTTTGTCGGGCTGCACGACGGAGACGTGGGCCGAGGCGATGCCCGGCAGGCGCTGCAGCTTGCGCTCGATCTCGCCCTGCACCGCCATCAGGTACTTGGCTTTCTCTTCGGACTTGGTCGGGATCAAGCCGCCGGAGCCGGCGCCGTAGACCTCGCCGAAGCCGCTGGGACGACGACGGGGCAGCTTGTTGGCCACCAGCATGCGCATGCCGTCGCGCGCCTCGCTCTCGGGGACGACGACGGTGTAGGCGACGACGCGGCCTTCTTCGCGGTTCTTGTCGCCGGAGATGCCCTTGGCCTCGAGCACCACCAGGATCTCGTTGGCTTCGAATTCGTCGAGCCCGTGCACGATTTCTTTGGGTGCGTCGCAACCCGAGGCCGCAAGCACGGCGCCGAGCAACACCGCGAAAACAGCGCCGCGTCCGGACTGACCGACGGCGTACCCACCAGCAGCGCGGCCAGGAACATGGACAGCGACGGCGGGGACGAACGAGGTGACGAAGCGCACGCGGGCTCCCGAGCAGAAGGCCAGGCAGGACGGCGGGCAGTCTTCTGTATCCGGGGAGAGCTTGTCCATCGCGGCGTGGCGCAGCCCGGGAACATCGTCGTGTCGACGTCGGTTCGGGCCCTGCTCGGACCCCTCGCGGCTGCTGCTTGTCAAACGGGCCGGCCCACCGCCGACGAGACAGACCGGGGGAGCTTTGCGTCCGTTGTGAAGCGATCGCTATGCTTTCTGTGCCCTGCTTGCTGAAGCCACCGTCGAAGTCACTGCTGTTGCTGTTCGAAGCCCGAGGTGATCATGCGCTGCGGAACGATCTCGTTTTTCGGAACACAAGAAAACCCCAACCCGTCCGCCCCGGCCTCGGAGCGTTGCCTGTTTTCGTCGGTGCTCGCCCTGGGCGCGCTGTTCGGGCTGATGGCCTCACCGTGCGCGCGGGTGCCGTTCGTCAGCGCCTTTGTCGTCGTCGGCGTCCCGCTGCTCACGCTGCTCGTGGCCGCGCCGTCGCGCCTCGGGATGTTGCGTGAGCTGGCGATGATGGTGCGCGACGCGCAGAGCTGGATGCTCTCGGTCTTGTGCGTCGCCGTCGGCCGCAAACGCGAAGCCCGCATCGTCATCGACAGCCACCGCGCCGACGTCGAACGCGCCTACGGCAACACCCGCCTTGCCGCTCTCGTCGCCGCCGACCCGCTGCGCCTGCACCACGCCCGGCGCCTCGGCCTGGTCGCCACCGTGCTCGCGGTCTGCGCCGGCGTCGGCCTGCCGTTCATCGCCGGTGAGACCTACACGTTCGGCGACTTCCCCCAGGCTCCGTTCGTGTTCCTCACCGACCTCGTCGTCATCGGCCTGGCCGCGCGCCTGGTCACCGAGCGCATGACGGTCCGCCTGTTCGAAGCCAGCGCCGCCCTGAGCAGCACCGCCCTCAACGCGGGCCGCTCGAGTCCCTGGGTTGCCCGCGCGCGCGTCGTCCCGCTGACCACCCTGCTCGGCGCGGCCCTCGGCGCGGTCGGTGGCCTCGTCGTCCTGTCGGCCGCCGCCGGCGCCTCGGCCTTTGAGAGCGTCGCCGTGTTCGACGCCGACTTCGGCCGCGCCGCCTTTTGGTTCTTGCGCAGCACGGCCCCGCTGGCCTTGCCCCTGGGCGTCGGCATTGGCGCGATCCTCGGTGCCGGCCTGGGGCTCTCGCAGCCTCCGGCTTTGGCCCGTCAGGTCTGAAGGTCGAAACAGCGACAACAGAAAAGGCGCCCTTTCGGGCGCCTTTTTTATTGACTAAAGGATGGACATCACGGCGTCTTGGGGATGAAATCCATCGACACCGAATTCATGCAGTAGCGCTTGCCCGTCGGGCGGGGGCCGTCGTCAAAGACGTGGCCGAGGTGGCCGCCGCAGCGCCGGCACACGACCTCTTCGCGCACCATGCCATAGGCGTTGTCGGCGACGATCTCGGTCGCCTTTGCGTCGAGGGGTTGAAAGAAGCTCGGCCAGCCGGTGCCGGACTCGAACTTGGCCGCCGATGAAAACAGCGGGGTCTTGCAGGCGAGGCAGATGTACGTGCCTTCGCGGTGCTCGTTGTAGAGCTTACCCGTGAAAGCCCGCTCTGTGCCCTTCTCAAAGAGCACATGATATGACTCAGCCGGCAGCTCTTTTTTCCATTGCTCAGCGGTCTTTACGACCTCGCGTTTCACGGGCGTCACGGGGGAGCCTTTCTGCGCCGCCGGCTCAGCGGCCGCCGACGAGCACGCCGACAGCGCCGAAGCCGCCGGCAGCAACAACACCGACAGGGACAGGAAGTTTCTGCGTCTCATGCCCTGTTCTACGAGGCAGAGCCCCGGGCAGGTGTGATCCCCCGTCTGCCAACGTGAGCGAGACGGCGTCGGCCACGGCAGACCGGCGAACGGCGGATCGGCGGACGCCCGGGCTCCCACCTGAACAAACGCTCCATCCTCTCGAGATCCCACAGCTTTTTTGACACAGGTGACGTCCGTACGCGAACGTCCGCTGCTTTCACTTGACCCACCCACCGCCTTGCTGGTGGGACCGCAGGTACCGCGATGATGCGCTACGCCAAGAGCGGCCACAAAGAGCGGTCCGCCGACGAGGACAGCCAGCGCGTCGAGCGCGTCACCGGAGCCTTTTCGCTGTCCCGCACGCGCGCGCGCGCTTGTGTGGTGCTCGCGGCGGCGGTGGCTCCGGCGATTCTGGCCATGGTGCTCTCGCAGCGCACGCGCCTCGTGGTCGAGAGCACCGTTGAACGCGTCATCCCCGCCGTCGCGCTCATCAAGCCCGCGCTGTCGACCGCGACAACCAAGACGACGGCGGCCCCTGTGGCTCTGCCGACCGCGCCGGTCGCGCCCGTCGATCCCACTGTTCACGACACCCTGCGCGCCAACGAAGCCCTCTCGCAGGCGCTGGCCCGCCACGCCGTCGGCGCCGACGACGTCTCCGAGCTCGTGCGCGACCTGAAGGGCACCCTCGACGTGCGCTCGCTGCGCAGCGGGGCCCGCTTCAGCGTCATGAAGCAAGGCTCGTCGCTCGCGCGCTTCGTGTTCCGTGCGCTTTCGCCCGAAGGCGTGCCGCGCACCATCACCGCCACGCGCATCGCCGACGCCGTCGGCGACGAAAAAGTCATCGCCAACGTCGTCGCCGACGCCAGCGAAGCCATCAAGGGCAAGCGCGAGAAAAAGGCCCGCTTCGGCGTCGACGTCAGAGACGCCACCGTCGAGATGGA
>JBKJNL010000197.1:0-6924 GCA_046593615.1 Myxococcota bacterium
AACGGCAACGGCAAAGGCAAAGGCAAAGGCAAAGGCAAAGGCAAAGGCAAAGGCAAAGGCAAAGGCAAAGGCAAAGGCAAAGGCGAGGTCGTCTTCGTCTTCGTCGTCGTCGCCGTCGTCGTCGTGTCCCAGGCATGCAGACGACGCGGATGCGGGCGCGTGCTTGACGCCGGCCTGAGAAGTGACCAGAATCCAGTTCTGGTCATTCGCCGTCAGACATCCTGGAGAGCCGTCGTGGAATCCGCCAAGCGAGAGTCGATCCTGAGCGAGGCCTGCAAGGTCTTTGGCAAGCTCGGCTTCCAGAAGGCCAGCGTCGACGACATCGCCCGCCGCGCCGGGGTCGCCAAGGGCACGATCTACCTGGCCGCGCCCTCGAAGAAAGACCTGTTCTACGAGGTGTTGCTGCGCGAGATCCGCGGCTGGAATGCCGAGCTGCAGCGGCGCATCGATCCCCGCCGGCCCGCCGACCAGCTGCTGACCGAGCTGGCGTTGTCGTCACTGGCCACCCTCGATGACCGGCCGCTGGTGCGCGACCTGCTGATGGGACTGCACCACGAGGCCCTGCCCGACCTCGAAGGCCGGCTCGACGAGCTGCGCCAGATCGGCATCCAGCCCATCGTCGAGGTCCTCGAGATCGGCGTCGATCAGGGGCTGTTTCGCGCCGAGCTCGACGTCGACGAGGTGGCCCGCATCCTCCTCGACCTGCACACCGCCACCGTGGCCTTTGTTCTCCGCAAAGACCGCGATCCCCTGCGCCTCGCGCGCCGCAGCAAGTCGGCCTTTGACCTGCTGCTGCGCGGCCTCATGACCCCCGAGCGCAACCAGAAGCCCGAGAAGCCTGAGAAGCCCGAGAAGCCCCAGAAGAAGCCGACCCCGAAGAAGTAGCCGTCGCCGAAGACAACGCCGCCGACGCCTCCCGCGAGGTCGTCGGCTTTTTCACCCGCACGAGTGACCGAAACACCGAAATGGTCATCAAGTCACCAGCCAACAGGAGCCACCCAATGCCCGCCGCCCTCCCCGCCCCCGTCGCCGCCGTCGTCGAAAAGCAGTTCCTCTCGCAGCTGGTGAGCACGCCGCGCGGGCGGGCCACGATCCTCAGCCAGGTGGCCCGCTCCGAGGGCACCGACGGCGAGCACGGCGTCTTTGAGCACATCCTCAGCTGCCTCGACGACGACGAAGTGACCCGGCTGGTGCGCGTGCACCAGGCCGACGAGGCCCGCCACGAGCAGATGTTCCTGCGTCGCATGGAGGCCCAGGGTGTGGCGCCGCTGGTCACGCCGCAAGAGACCGACCTGCTGGCGCGGCTCGACGAGCACACCGGTTTCCACAGCCGGCCGGTGCGTGACCGCCAGGGCGTCTACCAGGCCTACCTGCTGCTGCAGGTCATCGAAGAGCGGGCCCTGAACCAATTCGCGCGCATGCAGCGGGCCTTTGCCGCCGCCGGCGACCACGAGACCGTCGCCGTCTTCCAGGAGGTCAGCGTCGACGAGGAGCGGCACGTCAAGTACTGCCAGGCGATCACGAAGCGCTATGCGCTCAGCGAGCCGGCGCGGCTCGAGGGGCTGGAGATGATGCGCCGCCTCGAGGCCGTCGCCTTTGAAGAGACCCAGCGCGCCAACTTCCACATCTTTGTCGGCGAGGGCCTCGTCGACGGACCCTTCTGGGGCCCGGTGTGGCGCTTCCTGCTCGGCCGGGTCGAGTCGCGCTTCGGCGCTCCCCGGTTCTCGGTGGCCTGACCAAGAACGCCCATGGGTCACATCGATCGCCGGGTCGGCCTACTCGCGCAGGGCGCGCAGCTCGGGAGCGCGGTCGAGCACGGCGCCCTTCTGTTTCATGTCGCGCAGCCAGCGGAAGATCGGCTCACGCCAGTCAACGGCGGTCTCTTCGGGCTCGCGGTCGGCGAAGCGGTACTTGTCGCCGCCGCGGTACATGAAGTCGTTGATGATGACCTTGAGCTTCGCGGTGTCGGCGATGGGCTGGCCGCTTTTGTCGAGGACGCGGCTGACCACGCGCGTGCCGCCGTGCTCTTCGTGGAAGTGAAAGGTGACGCCGCCGACGACGGACTCGGGGTTGGCGAGCACCTCCTTCAGCTCGGCGCCGGTCATGTCGACCACCAGCAGGTAGTTGTTGAACGGCAGCGCGCTGACGACGTCGCGCAGCCGCAGCGGGCCGGCTTCGATGTCCTGGCGCAGGCCGCCGGCGTTGGTCAAAGCCACCTGGGCGTAGGGCAGGGCCTCGAGCCAGGCGTCGACGACGAGCTGGCCGAGGGCGCCGTCTCGGCCGCGGCCGAGCTTCTGCTTGTTCTCGACCAGCACCTCGCCGCCGATGCGGGTGGCGCTCTGCTCGGCGTCGTCGACGATGGCCTTGAGCCGCTCGTCAAAGACCAGCGGCGGCGCATCGATGGGTCGCTCGACCGAGACCACCTTCTGCTGGTGGCGCACGACCTTGTTGCCTTCGAGGCTGAGGTCGATGCGGCAGAAGCTCCGCAGGTACGGGCCGCCGTTGCAGAAGACGACGTCGTCGCCGGCGTCGTCGTTGCCGGCGTCGTCGACGACGATGCCGCCGCGGTGCTCGTGGCCGGCGGCGACGGCGACGACGTTGTGGGCGCGCAGAAACCCCGCCAGCGGCTCGAGCACCGAGATGGCGTCGTGGGCGATGACGACGATGACGTCGGGGCTTTCTTTCTCGAGCTCGGGCAGCCAGCGCGCCAGCGATTGCCGGTAGGGCTCGAAGCTCAGGCCGACCATGTGGCGCACGTCGGCCGTGGTCGGTGACTCGACGCAGCCGAGGCCGAGCACGCCGACCCGCAGGCTGCCGCCGTCGACGGGCACCTCGACGACGGTGAACGGCTTCGACCACGGCGGCGTCTTCTGGGTGGCCACCTCGAGGATGTTGCCGGCCAGGAACGGAAAGCCCGCGCCCTTCTGCCGCTCGGCCAACACCCGTGTGCCGAAGTCGAACTCGTGGTTGCCGACCGCGGCGCCGGAGTAGCCGAGGTGCTTCATGGCCGCGGCCATCGGCGCGCCCTCGAGCACGGTGCTCTCGTAAGGCCCGGTCCACATGTCGCCCGCCGACAACAGCAGCCAGCCGGGCGCGCCCTTCTGGTAGCCCTCGGCCGACAGCGCCGCCGCCGCCGCATGGATGCCGCCGCGCATGACGCCCGCCGCCTTGTCCTTGAACGGCAACAGCCAGCCGTGCTCGTCGGTGGTGAACAGCAGGTGCAGCTCGACCTTTTTCGGCGCCGCCGGATTCGTCGCGGTCGCCGTCTCTGGCGTCGTCGTGGGCGCTGGCTTCGTGGTCGGCGTCGTTGTTGTTGGCGTCGCTGTGGGCGCCGTCGCTGTTGTTGGCGGCGTGGTCCCGCAGCTCACGAGCGCGACCGCCAGCGCAAGCGCGACCGCAGCAGGCGGGTTCAGGCCGAGCAGCAAAGACCGGGCAGAGAGGGGCAGTCGCATCGCGGGGCGTTCTACGACGTTCGTTCGACGACCGCGCGGAAGATGGGGATGCCGTCTTGCCGGCAGCGCTTCTCGCGGTGCGACGACGCCGTCAGCGGCTTCTTGGTGCACAGCCGGAACGGGCCCCAGGGGTTCGACAGCGTCGGCTGGGCCTCGAGGCGGGCCAGGTACTCCTCGAGCAGCGAGGCCACGTCGGTCTGGATCAAGATCCGGCCGCCGGGCACGAGCCGCGAGGCCATGAGCGTGGCAAAGGTGTCGCTGACAATGCGGCGCTTCTGGTGCTTGGCTTTCCACCACGGGTCGGGGAAGTTCAACACAATCAGGCTCAACGACGACGGCGCAAACAAGGCACCAAACAAAAGCCAGGCATTGCCGTGCAGGGCGCGCACATTCTTATACAAGCCCTTGCGCTGCTTCTGCCACACGGCGCGCGGCCAGCGGCCTTTCCACTCGATGCCGACGACGTCGTGGTCGGGGGCTTCGGTGGCCCGCTCGAGGATGAAGTGCGGCCGACCAAAGCCGATCTCGCACTCGAGCGGCGCCGTGCGGCCAAAGACCGTGGGCCACGACGGCGGCGCCGGCCAGATGGTGGGCAGCACCTGGGGCCAGCGCACGCCGGCGGCGTCGACTTCGACGGCGTCTTCGCCCCCGTCGTCGTCGCCATCAGCATCACCGTCACCGTCGTCGTCACCGTGACCGTCGGCCTCTCCGGCGCGATGGGCTGTGGGCGACGACGGGGGAGTCGGTCGCGCGGCGTCGCTTTCGGTGTCTTCGGGAGTGCTCACGCGGCTCTTCTAGCCAACCCACCGGCGGTTGCGATCGCGATGAACGGCTGCCCCTCGACAGTGGCCGAGCCGTCGACGGCGGGTAGCGTTGCCCCACCGGCCGCGATCGACTTGACCGGCCACTGGAGGATCGATGCTCGGCACGCTCTGCCTGCTCTCAGTCCTGGCGACCGACATGACCGTCGGCGGCGCCGTCGTCGGCGGCAGCGGCGTCGGCCTCTCGCCGAATTCGACGACGGTCTACCTCGTGCCGGTCGTGGCCGCGGTCGCCGACCTCACCTACGACCGCTGGTTCGTCGGCGGCGGCGCCCACCTGGTGACCTTTTTCAACCCCCAGTTTCCCACCGACAGCGTGATCGCTCCGCTCACGCCACAGCTGATGCTCAGGGCTGGCGGCGTCCTCGTCGACGGCGACGACCTCGACCTGCGGCTCGAGGCCGCGCTGCACGGCGGCATCTTTACGGTCTCGGTCGACGACGGCGGACCGGGTCCCTTCTTCGGGCCCGCGCTCGGGGCTTCAACGACGCTGCGCGCGGAGGTGCCCCTGGCCGGCGGCGTCAACCTGCAGCTCGGTGCCGGGCTGTTCGCGGTCTACGCGAATTTCGGGGTCCCCGAATTCGTCCCCAACGTCGTCATCGGCCTCGGCTGGCGCTCGGCACCCTGGTAGCGGTTGCGCTCAAGCCACCAGAAGGACACGCGGGATCATGGCCAGGGCAGAGACGCGCTTTGTTTGTCAGACCTGCGGCCACGTCGAGCGCAAGTGGCTCGGCAAGTGCCCGGGCTGCGGCGGCTGGTCGTCGTTGATCGAAGAAAAAGCCGCCACGGTGAACAAGGCGAGCAAGACGCAGCAGACGCGTCCGGCCGGCAGGGCCATCAAGATCACCGACGTTGATATTCGCGAGGTGCCGCGCCGGCAGCTGGGGCTCGGCGAACTCGATCGCGTGCTCGGCGGCGGCCTCGTGCCCGGCTCGCTGGTGCTGGTCGGCGGCGAGCCCGGCGTCGGCAAGAGCACGCTGCTGCTCGAGGTGGCCAAGCGCCTGGCGGCTGGCACCGCGGGCGGCACCGCGGGCGGCACCGCGGGCGGAGCGGGGGTGCGGGTGCTCTACGTCTCGGCCGAAGAATCGACGCAGCAGACGCGGCTGCGGGCCGAGCGGCTCGGCGCCCTGCACGACGAGCTCTATCTGCTGGCCGAGACCGATTTGACGGCGGTGGTGTCGGAGATCGATCGCATCCAGCCGGCGGCGTTGATCATCGACTCGGTGCAGACGGTCTATGCGCCCGAGCTCGACGGCGCCCCCGGCACCGTCAGCCAGGTGCGCGAAGTGACCACGCGCTGCATGCAGCTGGCGAAGCAGCGGGGCATCACGACGTTGCTCGTCGGCCACGTCACCAAAGAAGGATCCCTCGCCGGCCCAAAGACCCTCGAGCACATGGTCGACTGCGTCTTGTCTTTCGAGAGCAGCCGCGGCGGTCCGCACCGCGTGTTGCGGGCCACCAAGAACCGCTTCGGCAGCACCGCCGAGCTGGCGGTCTTCGAGATGCAGGGCACCGGCATGATCCCCGTCGACAACCCCTCGGCGCTGTTCCTCGCCGAGCGGCCGCGCGGACAGCCGGGCAGCATCGTCGTCGCCACCATCGAAGGCACGCGGGCCCTGCTCGTCGAGGTGCAGGCGCTGTGCGTGCAGACGCCGTTCGGCAACCCGCGGCGCACCACCACGGGCATCGACACCAACCGCGTCGCTCTGTTGGCGGCGGTGCTCGAGCGCCGCGCCGGCCTGTCGATGATGGGCATGGACCTGTTCGTGAATGTCGCCGGCGGCGCCACCCTCGACGAGCCCGCGGCCGATCTGGCGGTGGCCCTGGCGATGGCGTCGTCGTTGCGCAGCAAGGCCGTTGATCCCGATCTGGTGTGCTTCGGCGAGATCGGCCTGGCCGGTGAGATCCGCGGCGTGGCCCGCGTCGAGCAGCGCCTCGAAGAAGCCGCCCGCCTGGGTTTTCTGCGCGCGCTGGTGCCCGTGGCCGGCACGACGACGACAAAGGCGCCCAGGGGCATGACGGTCTTGCGCGTCGGCTCCCTCGACGAAGCCCTCGGCCTGGCCTTCAACGCCTGAGGGGTCCCCGGGTTCCCCGCGGCCGGGCCGCTCGGGCCTGGCAGCTTTCCCCGGGCGCCCTGTTGCGAGGTGGCTATGCATCCAGGCACGACCGCTGACGGAGCCCACGTGCCCTCCGGAGCGTGTCGATGCTGCGTGCCCTGCTGATCGAAGACAACGACAACGACGCCGAGCTGGTGGGCGCCATGCTCGAGCAGGGCAACGACGACGGCGTCGAAGTCACCCGGGCCCGCGATCTCGGCGAGGCCCGCGAGCGGCTCGAGCGGCTGGCCTTTGACGTCATTCTGCTCGACCTGTCGCTGCCCGATGCCAAGGGCATCGAGAGCGTCGAGCACATGCGCCAGCTGGCCCCGGGCACCGCCGTCGTCGTCCTGACCGGCTTCATCGACCCAAAGGCCAGCACCCAGGCCCTTCACCGGGGCGTGCAAGACGTGCTGCGCAAAGGCCAGGTCGAGACCTCGGGCCTGCTGCGGGCCATCGCCCACGCGCGCGAGCGGCAGCACCACGCCAACGGTTCTCGCCTGCTCTCCGAGGTCAGCGACGGCATCGCCCTCGCCCTCGACATCCACACCATGC
>JBKJNL010000217.1:0-3152 GCA_046593615.1 Myxococcota bacterium
TTTCTTCCGGACCGTCAACGGCGATGGGGCCAGACGTCTCCGACCGGTCCGACGTCGCCCGCGCAGAGGCCGCTGCAGGCGGCAGCGACACCGACAACGACAGACCGAGGCGCGGCAGGCGGCGACCCAGCTCGCGCAGCAGCGGCTCGGCGACGGCCGCGACGCGCTTGTGTGCGAGGCGCTTCTTCAGGCGCTCGATGACCTGCACCACCGGCGGCGAGAACCCCGTCAGGTCGGGCAGCTCGATCTGGCCGCCCCCTGTTGGCGAAGCGGCACCCAGCGCGAGCGTCGCCGCGACGACAGCCCAGAAGACGCGGCTGGCCTCGTTGAGGGCCGCGGGGTCGCCGTCGACAAAGGCGACGAGGGGCTTGGATTCACGGGCGCCGGGGGCCTCGCCTTCGACGAAGCAGGCCATCAGCGCCAGGCGCGTGCACAGCTCGGCCGCGCGGCGCAGCACCTGGGGGTTTGTGCCTTCGCGCAGGCCCTGCAGCATGGCGAGCGCGATCGCTGCACCGCCGACATCGAGACCATCATGCAGCAATGAATCTGTGACAATGCGCGCGATTCGTTTGTCTTCGAGCACGTCAAGGGGCGAGGCTTTCCGGCCATCAATCATGTACGATAAGAGCAGCGAAAACCCGAGGTTCTTTTGCACCGGGTCGCCGGCCATCATCAAGCGGGTCAGCGGGCTCGCGTCGAGCAGGGCCACCATCAGCGACTGGCGGGCCACGCGCAGCTCTTCGTCGCCGCCTTGCAGGGCCAGGCGCCACATCGGCTGGGTCAGGCGGTTCTGCTGCACGCGGCGCATGCCCGGCCACTGCGTGAGGCGCCAGGGCGGCTCCTCGCCGTAGAAGCTGGCGTTGCCCGTCCACCACTTCACGTGGACGTCGGTGCGGTTGGTCTTGAAGGCCCGGCGCACGATGAGGTGGCGCGTGAGCAGCACGCCGGCGTCGACGGCGCGGGGCAGGGCGTTGATCTCGGCGGCGGCGGCTTTGGCGAACAGGTGGGTGCGCGCGTAGAACGACGTGGCCTGCGGGTGCGTCGTCGCGAACAGCTCGTGGCTCGCATAGAGCAGCGCCGCCGCGTCGTGATCGAAGGGGGCCGGCGTGACGTCGCCGAGCAGCGCGGCCTCGACGAATTGGGCGTCGCAGGCATCCTTCAAATTGTTGTCGATGGTCAAGCCGTGCTTGATGGCCGCGAAGCCCCACTTGCCGAGCGGATCGCCGATCGCGCACTTCTGGCCCATCAAGAAGGGCACGCCGAAGTCCGTCGAGAAGCGCGCGAGCGTGACGCTGGCGTTCATGGGTTCTCGTCGCCGGCTTTCTCCGGCAGCTGCTTCAACGCCGACCCCGACCCCGACGACGACCCCGACGATGACGATGACGATGACGCCGGCAGCTGCTTCTGGTCGTCGCCAGGCGGGGCATCGAGCTTGGTACCGCGCCACAGCGAGAACGCGCCCTGTCGCTTGTGGCTGACCGTGGGCATCGCCAGCTCCTCGGCGATGGTGCGCGAAGCGATCTCGAGGATCGAGGCCTTGGCCCGCTCGGGCGCGACCACGGCGCGCGACAGTGGCTTGAGGTCGGCGATGGGCACCGCGAAGGGCGGGCCGTTTTCGGGGAAGAACGTGAGGTTCTGGTCAGGGCGGATCTGCAGGTGCTCGCGCAGCAGGTCGTAGTCGACGCGCGGCAACAGGCTCATGCCGACGGGGCAGAAGATCTGCGGGTAGATCTCGGTCATCGGCGCGCCGAACGGGATGCCGTGCACGCCGCGGCGGTTGATGACGATGATGTGCTGCTCGGTGAGCACGGCCTCGTAGGTCCGCAGGATCGCCGCCGGCAGCAGGTACACGAGCTTCTGGAACCAGCGCAGCCGATCCAGCTCGATGAGCAGCGCCGTCGTCGATGCCGACGCCGACGGCAGCCGCGCCAGCTTCAGCTCGACGTCGAGGTGCTCGATGCCCAGGGGCTTCACATCGACGGGGGGCGGGATGATGCCGTCTTTGCCGCGCACCGTGACGTCAACGAGGTCTCTGATGTCGACGGCGTCTTCTTCGACGACGAGCCGCTCGGTCTTGCCCTGGATGCCGGCCGGCGCTCGCGGATCGTTGAGGTCGGCAAAGCCGTAGAACAGCACGGTCTCGACGTCGTCAAAGGCGCCGCCGCAGCTCTCGAGCGCGATGGGGTGGCGAAAGCCCCACTCGACCAGCAGGTGCTTCTGCGTCGGCACGAACACCTTCATGCCGGGCGTGTCGGCGAGCAGCTGGGCGACGTGGCGCGGGATGGCCTCGCAGGTGACGAGCTGGATCTCGCGCGGCCGCCCCGAAAACAGGCTCTTCCTGGCGCTCATCGCCGACGTCACGCGGGCCTGCACCTGCCGCGACCACAGGTAGCGGCACAGCATCTTTGACAGGCCACTCTCGCAGCGGACCACGAGGGTGTCGTGGGTCTCGCGCGTCTTCTCGGCCGCCGACAACGGCCGCGGCGACAGCCCGAGGATCAGGTCGCGCAGCTGGATCTTGCGGCCGAGCTTTCGACGGTCGGGACCGGCCTCGCCGTAGAGCACCAGCGATTGGGCCACGTCGACGATGTCGGCGACGAGGTCTTCGGGTCCCGACAGGTCGAAGCCGAGGGGGCTCTTGCGATCGCGAAACGGCACGAAGTGCAGCTCGGTGCCCGAAAAAGCGCGGCCGCGGTGCAGGCGCGCGGCCTGGGCCGCGCGGTCGGCGGCGAAGCTGCCCTGCACCTCGAAGCGCACCATCATCTCGCGGCCACCGCGCTCGGAGATGGTCTCCTGGATCTCGAGCGAGGCCAGGATCTCGTCGAGCGAGACCTCGCGCGAGTAGGCGCGAAAGAAGCCGACGGCGCGGGCGACGTCGGGGAAGAACAGGGCCAGCCGCCGGCCCATCACCACGCCGCGTTCGTCGGCGGAGAGGCCGGGGCAGTGGGTGCGACCTTGTCCGAGGGAAACCGGCTCGAGCGACATCGAGGGCGACGCTAGCAGGCTGCAAAAAAATCTCCGTTTCGGAGTTTTTCGCAACTGCTTCTTCGTCTTGGGTGGGGGCCCCGATCGGGCTCCGCCCGTCGGGGGAGGGTCTGGCGACAGACCCTCAAAGAAGACGAAGCAGGGTGTTGGAAAAGCGCGAAGCGACT
>JBKJNL010000245.1:0-3275 GCA_046593615.1 Myxococcota bacterium
TCCCGTCGGAGGTCGCGGTGCTGCGGGCAGCCCGCGGTGAGCTGTTGACGCTGCGCGCGGCCCTCGTGGCCGGGGCCGGACGCAACGAGCACCGCCTGCACGCCGACGCCGCCGAAAAAGCCGCGGCCGTGCTCGGCGACACCGACAGCGTCGACGTCTCAGGCGTCGGCGTGATGCGGCCCGGCGAAGCGGTGGTGCGCCGCGCGGTGGTGGCCATGCGGCAGGTGCTGGTGGCCGTCGACGACGCCCTCGTGCGCTTCACGCCCGAGCGCGCGCCGCGGCGGGCCCGGAGCGAGTCGCCGACGCTGCTGCACCTGCTGACGACGACGGAGCCGGTGTTTCCCGGCGCGTTCACTGGCCTGCTCGAGCGCGGGCAGCTGCAGCCGCTCATCCCCGACCTGGCGCGCCTCACGGGCCGCGTGAAGCACGACGGCATCCACGCGTTCACCACCGACGCCCATCTGGCCCGCTGCGGCGACATCGCCGCCGCCATGGTCGCCGGAGCCGGCACAGACGTGATGCACGAGCTGGCACTGCCCGAGCCGCTGCAGCCGATTCTCGCGCGGTGCGAGCGCCCCGCCGTCGTCGTCGCCAGCGCGCTGTTGCACGACATCGGCAAGGGGCTGCCGGGCGACCACAGCGTGATCGGCGAGCGCATCGCCCGCAGCGTGCTCGGCAACGCCGGCGTCGCCGACGACGACGTCGACGACGTCTCGTTCCTGGTGCTGCACCACCTCGAGCTGTCGACGACTGCCCAGCGGCGCGACCTCGGCGATCCCGGCGTCGTCGACGAGATCAAGGACCTGGTGCGCACCCCCGAGCGGCTCGACGCCCTGGCGTTGCTGACGTGGTGCGACTGGTGCGCCGTCGGCCCCGGCGTCGGCACCCTGTGGAAGGCCAAGCTGCTGCGCACCTGCGTCGATGTCGTCCGCGAAGCGCTGCTGTCACCCGAGACGCGGGCCCGGGCCGACGACGACGTCCGCAAGAAGGTGCTCGTCGCGCTGCCGGCGACGGACTCGGCGCGGGCCTTTGTCGACGGCGCCTCCGTCGCATTTCTGCGCGGGCGGTCGCCAGAGGAGCTGCAGGGCGACGCCGCCGCCTGGGCCACAGCGGGCACAGCCGTCGTCGACGGGCTCGCGAGCCCGACGCAGCGGGCGTGGGTGCGCTGCGCCGATCGCCCCGGGCTGCTGGCCGACCTCGCCGCCGCGTTCGCCAGCGAAGGCGCCAGCGTCCTCGACGCCCGCCTCGACGTCCGCGCCGACGGCAGCGCCTTTGACGCCTTTGCCTTTGACGACGGCCGAGGCCGTCCGCTGCCCGATGAGACCGCCGCGCGCCTCGCCGCCGCCTTGATCGACGCCGCCGCCGGACGGGTGCGCCCGGTGTCGCGCGGCCGGCCGACGGCGGTGGTGGCGCCGCGCGTTCGTTTTCTCGACGAGCACGCGCCGGCCGGCGCGGCGGTCGTCGTCGAGCTCCGCGGCGCCGATCGCCGCGGCCTGCTGCACGACCTGGCGCGCGTCTTTGCCGAGCAGGGACTGTCGATCACGCTGGCCCGGCTGCACACCGAAGGCGCCCGCGTCACCGACGTGTTCACCGCCCACCGCACCGACGGAGCCGCCGTGGACGCCGCCACCCGCCACCACCTCGAAGCCGCGCTGCGCGAGGTGCTTGAGCCCGCCGCGCGCCGCATCTAGCCAGGGCGCACCCGGAAGCGCCGCGGGTGCATCTACACAACCGGTACAGTAAGCGCGTCCAACGCCGCTCCCGCGCCAAGCCCCTTGGGCCCTCCCGGGAAATTTGCGGTGTCGAACGCGCGCCCTCCCCCACGCACGTCGCCTGGGCGCGCGTGAGCAGTCACGCGCGTCCCGACGTCCACCAGGATGCCGCGCCGCCGCAGCATCCACCCATGACCGCGCCCCGGCGTGATCCCGCCGGCCGCAGCCTTGTGTGCTCCACGCGCAGCCGACGACACCGGTGTCGCCGCCCACGCCAGAGCTCCCTCCCGACCCCTCACGTCATCGCGCCTCCTGCTTCATCGTCGTCGTTGTCGCAGCCGTCGTTGTCTTCGTCGCGTTCGTCTTTGCCGCCGTCTTTGCAGCCGTCTTTGCAGCCGTCTTTGCAGCCGTCTTTGCAGCCGTCTTCGTGCCGGTCGCAGCCGTCGTCGTCGTCGTCAGGCAGCCAGACCCAGCCGCGCATCCACCCGCGCCCGCAGCTGCAGCGCTTCGGCGACGTGCACGGCGCCGACGACAGCGGCGCCGTCGAGGTCGGCCACGGTGCGCGCCACGCGCCGCACGCGGTCGTAGCCCCGCCCCGAGAGCCCGAGGCGCTCCATGGCCCGGTGCACCAGCGCCTTGCCGTCGACGTCGAGCGACACAAACGCGTTCAGCTCGGCGCTCTCGAGCTGCCCGTTGGGCTTGCTCTGGCGACCCATCTGCACGGCCCGGGCTTCGGCGACGCGCAAGGCAACGATCGACGACGCCTCCCCCGGCCCGCCGTCGGTGAGCACCAGCAAATCCACCGGCGGCACATCGACATGCAGATCGATGCGATCGAGCAGCGGCCCCGAGATGCGGGCCTGGTAGCGAGCGACGTCGACGGCGGCGCAGCGGCAGCGCAAGCGCGGATGCCCGAGCTGCCCGCACGGGCAGGGGTTCATGGCGGCGACGACGAGGGCCCGCGCCGGGTAGGCGACGACGCCGGCGGCCCGCGACAGCGTCACCTCGCCGCTCTCGAGCGGCTCGCGCAGCATCTCGAGGGTCTGGCGTTGGAACTCCGGCAGCTCGTCGAGAAACAGCACGCCGTGGTGCGCCAGCGACAGCTCGCCGGGCCGCGCCAACGGCGCCCCGCCCCCCACCAGCCCCGCCGACGTCGTCGGGTGGTGCGGCGCGCGAAACGGACGACGCCGCACGAGCCCGCCACCGATGTTCAAGCCGGCCACCGAAGCGATGCGCGTGACTTCGAGGGCTTCGTCGTCGACGAGGGGTGGCAAGATGCCGGGCAGCCGCCGCGCGAGCATGGTCTTGCCGGCGCCGGGTCCGCCGACAAACAGCACGTTGTGGGCGCCGGCGGCGGCGATCTCGAGGGCCCGCCGCGCAAAGGGCTGGCCGCGCACGTCGGCGAGGTCGGGCAGGGGCGTGACATCGACGACGAGGGGAGCGGCAGCGGCCACGGGCGCGCAGCGATCATCGCCCTTCAACCAGCCGACGATGTCTCGCAGGTGGGTCACGGTCCGCACCTGCACCCCGCGCACGAGTGCTGCTTCGGCGCCGTTTTCGCGG
>JBKJNL010000285.1:0-4322 GCA_046593615.1 Myxococcota bacterium
CTGGGGTTCGTCGCCGAAGACGGCGGCCGGCCCTACGCGCGGCGCGGTCTGACGATTCCGCGCCTCGCGTAGGGCCGGCCGCCGTCTTCGGCGACGAAGCCCAGGCCCGGGTCCCAGGTCGACAGCGCGGCGTGCGTCGTCTGCTTCACCAGCTCGGATACCCCACACATGCGGCCGCCGTCGTCGTCGTGCAGGACGACCACCACGCCGTCGGCGGTGACCTGCACGTCGAGCTCGAGCGCGTTGGCGCCGTCTTCGAGGGCGGCCATCATGGCCGGCAGGGTGTTCTCGGGGCAGCGCACGCGCGCGCCGCGGTGGCCGAACAACAGCGGCCGATCCTGCCAGGTGCTCACGACACGGCCTCGAGCAACAGCAGCAGCGCCCGCCGCGGGTCGACGGCCCCCAACACGCTGCCGACGACGGCGACGCCGACAGCACCGCTGCGCAGGCAGGCCTTTGCGTTCTGGTCGGTGACGCCGCCGAGGGCCAGCACGGCGGCCGATCGCCGCTGCCGACCCGTTTGATGAGACGGCGCCAGCGCCGCCAGGCCGAGCGTCGGGCGGGCATCGCCCGGCTTCGACGACGGCGAAAAGATCGGGGACAGAGTTGCGTAATCGCAGGCGTCGTCGCTGCCGTCGTGGTCGCTGGCGTCGTGGTCGCTGGCGTCGTGGTCGCTGCCGTCGTCGGTCCGTGGTGCGGCGTGACGCGATTGGCCGAGCAGGCGTGCGCGCGGCATGCGCAGGCGGGCCAGGCGGGCCAGGCCCCCTCCCGTCAGGTGAACGCCATCGAGCCCCAGCGGTCCAACCAGGCTGGCGTCGCCGTGGGCCAGGATCGAGACCCCGGCCTTGCGGCAGATCGGCCGCAGGGCTTCGCACAGGGCGGCGTTGTCGCCGGGCGCGCGGTGGGTGCGGCGCACGACGACGCCGACGGTGCGGTCGAGGGCCAGGCCCTGCAACATGCGGCCGATCGAGGCCACGATGCCGCGGCCCCGGCGGCGGCAGGTGTCGTCATCGGTGAACACCAGGACCCGGGGCACCGGCGGGCAAGGGGCGAGCATGGCGCGCAGCCTCTCCACCCCCGCCCCTGACTGCAAGCGACTGCGAGCGTTGGTCACATCATTCGGGAAAGAGCGTCGCGTCCCTCTGCACCGAGACCTCGACGCAGCCGATGGCGAGCTGGGCCGCGCCGACGTGCATGCGGCTGCCCGTGCCACCTTCGAAGCCCGTCACCTTGCGCAGCGGATCGATGATCGCCGCCGACGCCGTCACCGTCTCGACGCTGTCGTCGACGAGGCACTCGGAGAAGCCGGTGGGCGCGTGGTGGTTCGGCTTCAAGGACAAGCGCACCTGGGCGTCGTCGTTGGTGAGGGCGCTCCAGCTCAGCTGCACGGGGCCGGTCTCGAAGCTGCCCTGGTCGTCGGTGACGAGGTCGGTGAAGCCCACCGGCAGCCCGGCGGCAAAGACGATGTCGGGCTGGCCAGGGATCTGGATGCGCAGCGCGTAGTCGGCGGCGGCGTCGAGGGCGCCTTCGAAGCGGCCGAATTCGTTGACGGCGAATGCGTCGGTGCCGGCGGCGGTGGTGACGTCGACGACCACGCCAGCGATGGCGGCCACCGGCGACACGCACGAGCCGTCGTAGCCGCAGACCTCGCCGCCGCCGCAGCCACCACAGGGGGCGGGGAAATAATGGGCGCAGGGGGCCTCGTCGACGACCGGCGGTCCCAAGTCGACGGGGACGCCGTCGTCGATGCGGCCATCGAGAAAGACGCTGCCAAAGGAGTCGATGACGCGCACGAAGCCGACGCGGTCTTCGACGGGGCAGAAGCTGCCGGCGACGGCGACCACTTCGCCTTCGCCTTCGCCCTCGCCTTCGCCTTCGCCTTCGCCCTCACCACCTCCGGTCGGGCAGCCGAGCGAGGCGCTGAGGAAGAGGACGGAGGCGGCGAGGAGCGATCGATGAAGCTGCATGCCGCCAGTGAAGCATGCCGGCGGCAGTCGGCAACGAGAGGCCGGGCGAATTCGAGCGGAGCAGCCTCACCGGCCGGGAGACGCCGACTGGGGGGCCTTCGACGACAGCAACTTGCTCCGCAGAAGGTGCCGCGAATTCTCGCGGTGGCTTGCGGTGGCTCAGCTCCGCTGCATCGTGAAGGAGCAGGCCGGGCCGACATCGCTGTCAGGGCAATTCGCATCGATGCTCGCGCCGTCGTCGGACACGATGCCCGTGCACGAATCCCAGCCCTCGCCGGTGAAGCCGACGTTGGCGCCAGTGAGCACGGCGCCCCGGGGCACGGACATCTCCATGTCCCACTCCGTGAACGAGACGCCGCAGCTGCTCTCGGCGACGACGTTGGTCGACATCGGCATGCCGATGCAGGGGCCGTCGGCATTCCAACGGCCGACGGTGAGGACAATGCATTCGCCGTCGACGGCGATGTCGCGGTTGCCGTTGTTGTTCTGCTCGACTCTCTGGTCGGGGAGCTGCCCGCAGGCGGCGATGACGGCGACGGTGAGGCTGATGACGGTGGACTTCATGTGATTTTCCTCGGGGTCTGCGTTTCATTTTCAAATATCGAACTATTTCATTTCATTCAGAAGCGGGCGACCACCTCGGCGCGCGCGCCGGCAAAGGCGGGGACGAAGCGGCAGACGCCCGACACGCAGCGCATGCCGTCGCGCTGGGAGCCGATGGTGGTGCGGATGGTGAGCGATTCGCCGAAGTCGAGCGAGCCCGAGCCGGCCAGGAAGAGCTGCTGCACACCCGGGGTCTCGTCTTCGCCGTCGTAGCCCAGCTCGACCGCGAGGCCGCCGAAGCCGGCGCCGTCGATGGAGGCGGTGGTGTTGCCGCGCAAAAAGGCGTTGCCGCGGGCTCCGACCGGCCACCACTGGTTGTTGGTCGTGAGCCCGAGCGAGAGGCCCCGCGCGACCTCTTGCGAGATGTTGAAATCGGCGTGCACGAGAGCCCGTGCATAGACCTGCACCTCGGGCGCTCTCCGTTCGTCGCGCGCGCCCAGCGTCAAGCTGAAGACCGTCGCGCCGTCGCCCAGCACTTCTTTGAAGCCGCCGTAGACGTGGCCCTGGGTGTAGGCCTTGTCCCCGAGGAAGTCGTTCTGCCGCAGCATGCCGACGGCATAGAGATTGAGCCCGAGGTCCTCCAGGATCCAGTCGGCCCGCAGGCGTTGGCCGATGAGCTCGTCGCTGTTTCGCACCTCGATGCCCATGCGCTCGAACGTCGGCACCCGGTTGTAGAGGAAGCGTTGGCGCACAGCCTGGTTGAAGCTGCCCTCGACGCGGAAGTCGTGCACGAGGAGGGTCTCGGCGGTGAGCCCGACCGGACCCAGCGCGAGGTCGTTGACGAGGTAGGCGACCGTGCCGGGCTTCCCCTGCGCATCAGCGCTCCAGCGTTGCTGCACATCGACCTCGACGGCGCTCGTCCAGAGGCCGAACAGATCGGTGGCCTCGAGGCCGGCGCCGACGCTGGTGCTCGCGCCCTCGATGGCCAGCGCGTCTTCGCTTTGCGGACGAACCACCAGGGCCATGAAGGTGGCGCTGACGCCGTCGACGGGCGTGAAGACGTCTTCGGCGCCCACGATGACGTCGTTGACCTCTTCGACGCGCGCAAAGGTGATGGCGTCGACGGCGCCGGAGTTGGCGACGCCGGCAAAGAGCTTCACCTCCTGGAATCGTCCCCGCCACGCGAGCTGTGCGCCGCGCAGGGCGACGTCGAGGCCGAGGTCATCCTGGGGACGAAGCGAGAAGAGCAGACCGCGGCCCAGCTGCGCGAAGCCGTCACCGACGACGAATTCCCAGGCCTGGTGGCGGTAGGTCACCCCGATGCGCTCCAGGTGCGCGTCGGCCGGAAAGCGCTCGTCGGGCAGGCCATAGAAGAGCGCGGAGTCAAGGCGGGCCATCGCCGACAGAGGGCCGTCCGCCGCTCTCAGGTGAAGCCGGTTGACGAGGATTCCGCCCGTGTCTTGATCGTCGGGCGCCGGGCTGTCGAAGTTGTTGACGCGCCACAAGCCCGTCGTCGTGTTCGTCGCCGACACGGGCTGGCTCGGCGGGGCTGCCCGCGCCGAGAGCGCCATGAAGCACGCAGCGAGAGATGCAGCGAGAGAAGCCGCGAGCGAAGCCGCGAATGAAGGAGCGCGGAGCCTCATGGCGGGCTCTCGGCCAACAGCGCGTCGATGCGCCGGGTGAAGCCGATCTCATCACCGCGCACATAGCCCTCGTGGCGAGAGCGCAGCTGACCCCGGCGATCGAACAGGATCAAACACGGGACGGCGCCGGTGGGATGCAGCGCCGCGAGCCAGGCGCCGTTCTTGTCGT
>JBKJNL010000290.1:0-10900 GCA_046593615.1 Myxococcota bacterium
CCCCCGGCATGCTCTGGCCCGGCCTCGACCAGGACGTCGCCGTCAAGCTGGCCGGGGGTGTCGACGATCCACATGCCCGGGTTGAGCTGGTGTTTCATCTGGTCTTTGGTGATGGCGGGCTCGTTGCCGACATTCGCCACATGACGATGCAAGAGTTGGTTCATCAATGTCGACTTGCCGACATTGGGAACCCCGAGAATCATCATCCGCAGCGGCTTGAGACGCGTGCCCTTCTCGGGCAGCATCTGCTGGGCGATCTTCGGGATGCGGGCGACGTCGCCGGCCTTTTTTGCCGACAGGGCGATGGCGGTGGTGCCGGGCAGCGCGTTGTAGAACGCCAGCCACTGCTCGGTGCGCTCGGGGTCGGCGGCGTCGACCTTGTTCAACAGCTTGAGCGCCGGCCGCTGGTTCTCTTTGCGCAGGGTCTCGAGCATGGGGTTGCAGCTCGAGTGCGGCAGCCGCGCGTCGAGCACCTCGATGACCAGATCGGTCTTGCGCATGGTCTCGCCAGCCTCGCGCCGGGCCGTCGCCATGTGACCGGGAAACCACTCGATCGTCATGAGACCTCGGAGCCAGCGGGGCCTATAGCAACTTCGCCGCCGCCGTCGCCGTCGCTGAGCACTGCTGAGCACTGCTGGGCACTGCTGGGCACCGCCGATGCGACGGCGGCTACTTCTTTGCGAGGTTCGCGCGCAGGCTGCGAATGACGTTCGGCATGTTGTCTTTGGAGAAGCTCGCGACCATGCCGTCGGGCAGCGGCATCTTGGGCTTGACCCGCAGCCGGTAGGTCGCCCGGGTCTTCTTGCCGTCGTCGAGGGCGGTGAGGGTCCACGAGCCTTCGTTGATGTCGTAGTCGCCGCTGACGAAGGTCCACTGGCGCAGGTATTTGCTGCCGGGCACGACGGTGTGCACGGCTTTGCTGACGCTCGTGAGGTCGGAAAACGGAAACGGCAGATCGGCGGTCACCTGGCAGATCGTGGTGAACGACAGGGCGTCGCCCTTGCGCGAGAGCTCCTGGCTGGCGGCGATGCGCGGCATGTTCTTCGTGTAGTCGGCGCAGCGCGAGACCAGGGCCCACACCGCGTCGGGCGGCGCGTCGATGACGCCCTCGACGATGTTGAAGCCGACGTCGCTGCCGGCAACGGCTTCGCTCTTGAGGATGATGCCGTCGTCGCCGGCGGCGACCGGGCCCGCGGCAACGGCGACGCAGGCCAAAAGCGACAGAACGACAAGAGCGCGCATCGCTCGATGGTAGCCCGCCGGCGGCGCTGACAAAGGCCGAGGTTTTCGCTGTCCGGAGCGTCGTTCGTCGGTACGTAAGCGGAGCGAAACGCAGGAGTTGGCAGGTGCCGCGGTCGACCGCTTGCGGGTCGACCGCGGGGTGGGTCTGCCTCAGACCTTCCTGAACGACGCAGTCACCCGACGAACACGAGGTGCCCCGTGACGTACGCGATGGAGTTGCTGCGGCTGCACGGAGACGAGCGCTGGTCGGAGTGGGGCGTCGACTGGGCGCAGCACGCCGATCGCGTCGCCGAGCTGCCACCGACCCACGTCACCGAGCTGCTGGCTCACTTCAAGCTGAACCACATGCACCCGACGCGGCTCGACTGGGGGGCCTTGCTCTACGCGCTGCGCAAGCCAGACCTCGAGGCCATCTATTCGGCCGACGGCGAGCTCATCCCGCCCCACAGCGCGCGCATGGCCGGCCAGAGCTGGAAGAAACGCATCGGCGAGCTCGACGCCGACGACGCCTACGGCCTCGTCGTCGTCGAATCTGCCTGAAGCTCGCTCACCTCATCCGGATCAGATCTTGTCGGCCAGGGCCTGCTTCGCCGGCAGGTAGTCGGGGTCCTGCCGCACGACGGACTTCAGCTCGGAGGCGGCCTGGAACTCGAGCTTCAGCTGCCGCAGGGTCATCGCCAACGAGTAGCGCGCCTGCACCAGCGTGGGCTCGGTCTCGACGAGGTC
This sequence comes from Myxococcota bacterium, assembly GCA_046593615.1. Lineage (GTDB taxonomy): Bacteria > Myxococcota > UBA727 > UBA727 > VGSZ01 > VGSZ01. The sequence goes on from JBKJNL010000290.1 coordinate 1,969, forward strand.
CTGCAGGCGCTTGCGCGCAGCTTCGATGTCGCCCGACGCAAGCTCGGCCCGCGCCAGGTAGAGCCGCGTCACCGGATGCGACGCCGCCGTCGTCTCGATGGCCAGCTTCAAGCGCCGCTTGGGCTCGGCGAACTGGCCGTCTTCGATGTTCATGATCGAGAGGTACAAGAGGGCTGCATGGTTGTAGCGGTCGACCTTCAAGGCTTGACCGAACAACCCTTCGGCGATCTTTCGCTCACCTGCATGGTAACGAATCATGCCCTCTGATGAGTATTTTAGAGACATCAAAGACTCGTCGTCTTTGGGCGTCTTGGCATCGCGAAAGGCGTCAGCAAAGGCCGTCAGGTCGGTGCGTGGCATCGGAAAGTCGGTCGGCAGCAGGCGGTCGAGGTCCCAGTGGGGATCGTTCGACAGCGCGCGTCGCATGATGGTCATTGCCTGCGTGTACTTCTCATTCTTGATGTAGATGGCCGCCAGACCGAAGTGGGCACGAATGTTGCGCGGATCGTAGTCGATGACTTTTTCATCGTTGCGAATTGCGTTCTGCTCGTCACCGGCGCGGGCCTGCACCGCGGCCAGCTCCGAGCGCACCAGCGGCTCGAAGAAGGACTCGCGCTGCTCGGTGGCCCGCACGGCCTGCTCGAGGGTCTTCTTGGCGTTCTCGAGGTCGCCCTTCTGGGCGTAGGCCCGGCCCAGGACGAACAGCGCCGACGGGTAGCCGGCATCGGTGGCCCGGGCCCGCTCGCCGAGCGCGATGGCGGCGTCCATCTCGCCGAGCTGGCTCTTCACGTAGGCGGCGTGCGCGAGCACCGAGAGCAGCAGCTCGCCGGCGGCGCCTTCGTGCTTGGCGAGGACCTCGCTGAGCTGGGCGTCGGCGGCCTTGAGCCCGTCGACGCCGCCCTTGATCTGGTAGGTGATCTTGGCCCGCAGCAGGTGGGCTTCGACGTCTTTGTCTTCGGCGTCGAGCAGCTTGGTCAGCGCCGTGATGGCGGCTTCGGCGTGGCCGAGGTCGAGCTCGAGCTTGGCCAACTCTTTCAAGGCGCCGACGTTCTGCGGATCGCCCACGAGGCGGGCCTCGAGCATCTCGCGGGCCTCCTTGAAGGCACCGAGACGACGCTGGGCGGCACCCTCGATGACGTAGGCGACCTTGAGCTCGGGGTCCTTGGCGCGCACGTCGCGCTGCACGATGGCCAGGGCGTCGGTGGGGTTGCGGTCGACGTTGCTCCTGGCCAGCACCACCAGGGTGTCGACGTCGTTGGGCGCCAGCTTCTGGGCCTTCAAGAGCAGCCGTTGGGCTTCGTCGACGTTGCCGAGGGCCAGCTTCAACGACGCCAGCGCGCGGATGAGCTCGATGTTCTCGGGCTCGCGCTTGAGGGCGTAGTCGAGGGCCTCCTGGGCCAGCGTGCTGCTCTCGAGGTCGGCGCGCACCGTCGGCAGCTGCGAGAAGTTCTCGGCCCAGGCCGCGGTGGCGGCGACGTTGCCGACGTCGAGCAACAGCGCCTGGCGCAATTCGTCGTCGGCCTTGCGGTAGCCGGCGGCGGTGTCGAGGCGCATCTGCTTCTTGCCCTCGACGAGGTGCTCTTGCGCGGTGCCGTCGACGTCGGGGAACTGCCGCTGCCATTGGGGGCGGGCCCGGCGCAGCGGGTTCACACCGGCATCGGAGCGGCGCTCGAACAGCTCGGGCTTCAGCGTATAGAGAGCGAAGCCGCCGCCGACGACGACGACGAGGGCGGTGATGGCGCCGAGCAGCGGGCGGGGCACCGAGAGGCCGCGGCCCGCGGCGCGCGCACCCGAGACCTTGGGCGCTTTGTCGTCCTTCTTTGGCAGCGACAGCGCCAGCAGCGGCTGGTCTTTGATGGGCTTGAGCGGGTCACCGACCGGAGCTGCTTTGTCGTCGCCGCGCACGGCGCCCGACTTCACGCGCTCACGCAGCTCGGCGATGTCCATGACCTCTTCGCCGACCGAGGTCTTCAGCGTCCACTGGCCGGTGGCGGCCGCGCCGATCGGGGGCCGCGACGGGACGTCGTCGACGGGCAGCTTGGCAAAGGGGTCGTCGGTCGCCTTGTTGCCAAACGGGTCGGACTGGTCTTTGTCGCCGAGGTTCGACCTGGCGCCGCCAAACGGCGTGACCTGGATGGCCGAGGGCTCTGACCCCGAGCCGGTGCTCGGCCCGGCGAACGGGCTCACGCCGCTGCTGCCGGGATTTGCGCCAAACGGGCTGCTCGCGCTGCCTGAAGGCGACCCGCCGAGGCTGGCGAACGGATCACCCCCCGACGGCGCGGCGCGAGCAAAGGGATCGTTTTGCGGCGGGACGGCGACGCGCGCGAAGGGGTCGTTCGCAGGCGCGGCGGCGCGCGCGAAGGGGTCGTTGGGCGCAGCGGCCTTGAACGGGTCGGCGCCGGCGCCGAACGGGTTGCCCGCCGGTGGACCCCCACCAAAGGGGTTCGCCGACGGCGCGCCAAACGGGTTGCCCGACGGCGGGCCCGCCGACGGCGCGGCAAAGGGATTCGGCGACGGCGCGCCCGGGGGATTCGGCGGCGGCCCAAACGGATTCGCCGGCGGCGCGCCGAACGGATTCGCCGACGCGGCCGCCGCCGAGGGGGCGCCAAAGGGGTTGGCCGACGGCGGGGGCGACGGCGGGGCGCCAAAGGGGTTGGCCGCCGCGCTCGGGGGCGCGAACGGGTTCTGGGCGCCACCGCCGCCAAACGGGTTCGCCGACGGCGCCGGCAGGCCCGAGAACGGGTCCTGGGCGGGCGCTGGCGGCGGCGCAGGGGCGAAGGGGTTCTGGGCGGGCGGGGCGCCCACCGACGCGAACGGATTGTGCGGCGGAGCGAACGCCGCGGGCGCCGTGGCCGCCGACCCCGACCCAGACCCCGACCCAGACCCCGACGAGGTCTCCGCGAGCTTCTTGACGACGCGCTGGGTGCCGCACTTGGGGCACTGGGCCCGGACCCCGCGGTCCGAAATGAGCGCGTCGTCGATGGTGAAAGCCGCGTGGCACTGCTCGCAATCAATCCGCATCGCGCGAACCTACAAGCCCGGGGGCTTGTGATCCAATCAGCGCCCGCGGCGCCGACGACGCCAGAGGCCGAGGGCCAGCAGCGGCACGCCGAACGAGGTCTGCGGGCAGCCGAAACCGAGGCAGCCGTTGGCCGACGCCGACACCGGCGACTCCTGGGCGGTGCCGGGCGTGGGGGTCAGGGGTGCTTCGCCGTTGTCGCCGCTGACCGCGCAGGCGCCGTCGACGCAGGCCCCGCTCTGGCAACGCGAGAGGCCGAAGCCATAGCCGGGGTCACACGGGGCCCCGACGGGCAAGAGGCAGTCGAGGCCGAATTCGTCGGAGAGCTGTGCGCAGGTGGCGCCGGGGGCGACCTCGTCGCAGGCCAACGGGGTCAGGCCGCAAAAGGTCAGCGTGTTGTTGGCGCAGGTGGCGTCGAGCGCGCATCTCTCGCCCTCGCCTTCACCCTCGCCTTCGCCCTCGCCCTCGCCCTCGCCCTCGCCGAGCGGATCGCCCTCTCCTTCGCCCTCTCCCTGGGCCACGAGCATGGCGGCGACGACGACAAAGGCGGTGAGCACGGGGACCTCGCGAGGCGCGCCAGAGGATCAAAACAAAAACGGGAGCCCGTCCTGTCGGAGGGCTCCCGTTCTCTGTCACTGCTCGATCCCAGCCGCAATCAAGCAGCCGCGATCAGCAGCTCAGGCCGCGCGGCGGCGGCGGCGCAGGGCGAGCAGGATGAGGGCGACGGGGCCCATCGCCGGCAACATGCCCGAGGCGTTGAAGCAGCCGCTGGGAGCGGGCTCGATGCAGACGCCGTTGGAGCAGGTCTGGCCGGCTTCGCAGTTGCTGTCGTTCTCGCACTGGTCGCGGCTGTTGCCGTCGTCGTCGTTGTTTTCGCCTTCGCCTTCGGTGCCAGCGCCTTCGCCTTCGCCTTCGCCGGTGTCGGGGAATTCGCAGTTGGGGCCGGTGGTGCCGTCGTCAAAGGTCGCCGTGGGGTTGCAGGTGCCGCCGAGCGCGGCGCAGTCGAGGCCGTTGTTGGACACGAGCGCGATGCTGGGCTCGGTGTCGCCGGCGTTCTCGATGAACTTGCGGCAGAACACGAGGCTGTCGCCGACGCAGGCCGACTCGGTGTCGAGGGCGCAGGCCGGGCCGACGTGGGCGATGCAGGTGTCTTCGAGGTCGTCGCCGGCGGCATTGGGGCCGGTGATGCAGGTGGCGTCGCCGGCGCAGCGGAAGCCAAAGGCGTTGGCGTCGTCGGTGGTGTCCTGGTTGAAGAGGGGCGAGGCGCCGATGCACGGGCCGCCGATGCCGCCGACGCAGTCGGTCAGCAGCACGCCAGCGACACAGCTCGCCGACGTGCCGACGCAGCCGACGTCGCCGCAGGTCGCCGACGGGATCGTCGCGCAGTCGAAGGTCTCGGTGACGAGCTGCGCGTTGCAGAACTCGAGGGAGCTGCCGGTGCAGGTGGCGGGGTCGTCGGCGACGCAGGCGTCCTGGGCGTACGAGGCGCCGGCCGAGAGGAGCGAAGACACGACAAGCAGGGCACGAAGGTTCATCGACGACCTCGAGGGTGATTGCGGCGCGACCACCTGATCGCGACGGGTGGGACCGTACCCGACGCCCCCCTACCTGCAACGCGGATGTGCGCCTCCCGGCATCCGTCATTCGTCCGACGGCGGTCGCTCGTGCCGCTCCTGCGATCCCCAGGCTGCTGTCTGCAGGACGCAGGTGACGGCTCCGCCGCGTGCCACTGGCGCCCCGACGCCCCGCCCGCGTCGTCGATGCGTGGCACATGGACTGCTATACAGATGACCGTGCGGCTCTTGCTCTCCCCTGTTTTCTCGTTCGTTCCCGGCGCGGTCCGGTCGGTGGCCGTGATCGCGCTGCTCGTCCTCTCGGGATGCCTCTCGGGCTGCTGCGTGCTCGACGACACCTGCACCGTGGCCTCCAGCGTCGGCGACGACGAAAGCACCGGCGCGCCGCCGCCGGCGTTCGACAGCCTCGACACCCCCGGCTGCGACGCCGCCAGCATCCGCGAAGCCGGCGACGTCGTCTGCGCCGACTGCGTGTTCGCTTCCGCTCAGTCCCCGGTGAACGACGACGTCACCCTCGACACCATCTGCGGCCGCGCCGAAGAGGCCCGCTGCGAGGTGCGCGAGAACAGCGCCGGGCAGGCCTGCCAGCTGTGCGTCACCGACGACGGCGACATCCTGTACGACGACTGCTTCTCGGGCGCCGGCGCCGCCGACCGCGCCGCGGCCTTTTGCGAAGACGCCACCGGCACCACCGACAACGAAATCTGCACCAGCTGCTTCGACGCCGACGGCAACACCGTGAGCACCAGCTGCGCGCCCCGCTCCGACGAATGCCAGCAGGTCGTCGACGGCGGACGCACCTGCACCGTGTGCACCGTCGGCGGCAACGTCGTCTCCCGCTCCTGCGACAGCGTCGACCTCGACCCCAGCGTGTGCCGCGCCTACGAAAACGAAGCCGGCCGCTGCGTCGACTGCCTCGACGACAACGGCGCCCTGCTCTCGCATGCCTGCACGCCGGCCACCGGTCCGTCGGCCATCGCCTGCGAAGAAACCGTCACCCCCGAAGGCATCGCCTGCACCGTCTGCGTCGACGAAAACGGCACGCCGTTCGACCGCTTCTGCGGCGGCGGCCAGGCGCCCGCCCGCTGCGAGCAGCTGGCGTTCACCGAACAGACCTGCGTCATCTGCCTCGACGACGGCGACGCGGTGGTCTCGGTGGACTGCCAGCGCAACGACTGCGCGGTCAAGAGCGACGTTTCCTGCCGCGTCGACGGCGACTGCCTCGGCGGCCAGGTCTGCTTCGACGGCGCCTGCGTCGCCCAGAACGGCGGCCCCGCCGGCGGCAGCGATGCCCCTGAAGCCGCGCCTGCGCCGGCCTGCGAGCCGCCGCCCGCCTGCGTCATGTCGGTCAACGACGACGGCGAGCCCTGCCGCACCTGCCCGCTGACGGTCGATCCGGCCACCGGCGATCCAGCGACCGGCGAAGAGACCCTGTGCATCGCGGCGCCCGCGCTCCGCTGCAGCGTCGTCGCCGAAGACAGCCTGCCGGCCGATCCCGGCACCGACGGCGAGGCCGGCCTCGCGCCGCCCCCCGAGCAGGGCCGCAGCTGCGTCATCTGCGCCGACCGCCGCTCGGGCGTCGAGGTCTACCGGGACTGTGCTGGCAACGGAAACGTCCCGCCGCCCTACTGCCTGGACGAGGTCGCTGGTGACGGATCGACCTGCTCGGTCTGCTACGACGCCGTCGACAACACCGCCGTCTACACGAGCTGCGCCGCCGAGACCTGCTTCGACCTCGAGCGCCAGACCCTCGTCGACGGAAACGGCATCCCGCTGCTCGTCACCGGCGATGACGGCGTGGCCCGTGACGCGGTGGCGGCCTGCAAGCAGTGCGGCGACGCCAACGACACCACCGTCGGCGACGGCACCGACGCCGCAGCCGCCCGCGCCGCCTTTAGCGCCAGCTGCGCGCTCGAGAACGTCTGCCAGGATCCGTACGGCTCGAGCTTCGCCGCCCCGTCGTGCCCGACGACGACGACGCTGACGCTGGCCCCGCGGGTGTGCGGCAACCCCTGGGACGCCTGGCTGTTCGACAACGGCACCAGCGAAGACGTCGGCCAGCTGCAGGCCATCGTCGCCTATGCCCTCGGCGACCACGCCATCGCCCTCGGCGGCGCCCGCCTCGTCGTCGACGACGACACGCTGGCCTGCCCGACCCTCTCGGGCGACGGCCCGCGCTGCGATTGCCCGTCCGACAAGCGCATCGAGCTGGCTGTCGTGACCGATGGGTCCGCCGACGACAGCGCCCGCGTCGACGCCGTGCGCGCCGCCTTTGCCGGCCTGATCGTCGAATAGCCGTCCGCCGGGTCGGGGGGCGCGCCGCCGGCCAGACGCAGCCACCTTGCAAAAAAGGCCGCGATGGCCGCGATGGCGTCGTCTGCTTCGACGCCGGGCGGCGGGCTGCTAGCTTCTTCTCCTCGTGGCCAACGATTTCGAGAACCCGATCACGCTCTCCGGCGTCGGCATGCCCGACCCGAAGACCATCGGCACGTGCCGCATCGAGGCCCGGCTGTCGGCGCAGGGATCGCGGATGTTCCGCGCCGTCGACCTCAGCCTCGGCAAGACCGTCGTCGTCAAGCTGATGAAGCCGCCGGCCGACGAGGACCCGCGCAACGTCGATCGCTTCCTTGCCTTTGGCACGGCGCTCATCGGCATCAGCTCGCCCCACGTCGTGCCGGTCTTGCGCACCGGGCGCGACGGGCCGACGCCGTACATCGTCCTCGACTGGATCGACGGCGAAGACCTCGAGAGCGTGCTGAAGCGCGAAAAGACCCTGGTGCCGCAGGCCGCCTTGCGCGTGGTGCTCGACGCCGCCTCGGGGCTCGACGCCGCCATGAAGAAGGGCGCGCTGCACGGCGACGTGCGCCCGCGGCACCTGTTGCGCGTCAAGGGCGAGGTCAAGGTCACGGCCTTTGGCCTGTCGACGGCGACGGTGACGGCGCAGGGGCGGACCATCTCGGGCCACCCCGCCTACGTCGCGCCGGAGATCGTGGCCGGGAACGCGTCGACGAATGGGTCGGGGAACGCGTCGACGAACACATCGACGAATCGGGCGCCGCCGGACCACCGCGCCGACATCTATGCGCTCGGCTGCACGCTGTTCGAGCTGCTGGTCGGGCGCCCGCCCTACGGCACGGCGTCGGCGGACGCGCTGCTCGCCTGCCACCTGCATGAGCCGTTTCCGTCGTTGAAGGCCCAGGCGCCGCGGGCGACGCCGGAGCTCGAGGGCTTTCTCGGGCGCATGGTCGCCAAAGACGTCGACCGCCGCTTCGCCAGCTACAGCGAGCTCTTGCAGGCTGGGGCCACGCTGCTGCCGCGCCTGCGCCACCTGCAGCCCCAGCAGCCCGTGCTCATCGTCGAAGACGGCCGACAGCAGGGCACGCGCATCGAGCTGCCGGAGGGTGAATTCCTGCTCGGCCGCGTGCCCGGCGAAGGCTTCGCTCTCGACGACGCCCGCGTGTCCCGCCGTCATGCGTTGGTGCGGCGCAGCGGCGACTACCTCGAGGTCGAGGACCTCTCGAGCCGAAATGGCATCCGCATCAACGGCATCGAGGTCCGATCGCGGCAGCTGTTTCCCGGCGATCGCCTCGAGATCGGCGACACGATCCTGCGCCTCGAGGGACCGGTGGCTCCGGTGGCCCAGATTCCGGCGCAGCCCGGCCGCGTGATGGCCTCGCCGGTGCGCGGGGCCTTTGGCGACGTCGAGGTCAGCCACCCGCCGCAGCGGCAGGCGCAACCGCAGGCGCTCGCCGACAAAGACACGCCCTACGCCCACGAGCGCCTCAAGGTCTTGGCCCGCCTGGCGCCGCTGCTGGCCAGCCGTGTCGGCAACCCGCGGACGCTGCGCATCGACGCCATCGCCATCGTCGCCGACGTGCTCAAGGCCGATCACCACATCATCATCAAGGTCCACGACGACCAGCCGATCTTCGAGGCGGCGACCGCCTTTGAGGCCCAGCTGTTGTCGGGGACGCTGCCGGCGGTGGAGCGGGCGCTGCCCGGGCACCTGTCGCTGTTGACGACGGTGCGGGTCAACGTCGACGACCGCTGGGCGGTGGTGCTGGCGCCGGTGTTCGAGCGCGAGCAGGTAAAGGCGCTGGCGGTGCTGGTGAAGCGCGTGGGGCGCTTCGACGAGGCCGCGCTGGCGATCCTCGAGGCGACCTGCGCCTTGTTGACCCTGCGGGCCGACGCGGGCTGAGCGGTGCAGAGCAGAGCTTGTGCAACCAATCGGTTGCGCATCATGAAGGCAACCAATCAGTTGCGCGTCATGCACCGCTGAGACCTCACCCCCCCGACCCCCTCTCCACGGGCGCTCGCGGACTCGCTGTGGAGAGGGGGA
>JBKJNL010000304.1:0-2731 GCA_046593615.1 Myxococcota bacterium
GGCGCTGGCGTTGCCAGCGACGCTGACAGCGACGTTGCCGCTGGCGGGTTGCACCGCCGCGAGCGATCCCGCGAGCGGGCAGGCGGCGGCCGCCGGCGTCCCCGTCGTCCCCGATGCCGTCGTCGACGTGGCCTTTGCCGACGCTGCCGCCTTTGTCGACGTCGTCGGCCGCTTCGCCCGGGCCGGCTTGTTGCCCGACGAGACCCGCGTGCTGACCCAGTCGGGCCTCGAGGCGGCCGGCATCGGCGCGCCGATCGCCGTGGCGCTGCGGGCCGGGGGCGACGTCGTCGTCAGCGCCCGCGTCGTCGACACCACCCGCTTCCAGGCGGCGCTGGCGCTGGCGCTGCCCAAAGGGATGCACATCGAGCGGCGCTTCGGCGCCGTCGACGCGATCATCGACGACAGCGCCGGGAGCGCGGGCGCGGTCGTGGCCCTGGTGCGGGCCCGCGATGGCGTCGTCGTCGTCGTCGTCGGCCCCGCCGATCCGTTGGCGGCGGCCACGCTGATCGAGGCCCTCGGCAGCGGCGCGCTCACCGCCCCCCGCCGGACCCCGACCGCGACGACGCTGACAGCGGGCCCGGGCCTGATCACGCAAGCCGGCGGCGGCCTCACGAGCCTTGAGGGCACCGTGCGCGTCGACGGCGACGACGTCGTGGCCGACCTGCACGTCGGCGTCGCCGGCGAGCTCTTGACCCTGGCCGGGGCGTTGTCGACGACGGCGCCGCCGTTTGCCTGCGCGGTCGAAGAGGGCGCGGCGGTGGCGATCCGCTTGCCGCCCGCGGGGGCCCAGGCCCTGGGCGGCCTCGTCGATGCCCAGGACCTGGATGCCTTTCAAGGGCGGGTGTTGCTGGCGCTGCACGAGGTGCCGCCCGGCACCCCCGTCGACGCCGACGACAAAGCGACCTGGGCCTCGCTGGTTGTCGCCGGCCAACCGCGTCCCGGCGGCGCAGCGTCGTTGTCGGCGGCGCTCTCCGAGGCTGCAGCGTCGCGGCCGGCCACCACGCGCACCGTCGGCGTCCGGCAGGTCCGCGACCTCGAGGTGGCCGGCAGGCCCTGGCGCAAGGTCAGCGCCGTCGTCGACGACGACGTCTTTGCCTTGTCGGTGGGCGCGCCCGTGGTCGTCGATCGCGTGGCGGTGTCATCGCCTACGTCGTCGTCGTCGTCAGCGTCAGCGTCTGGCGGCGGATCGTGCGTCGATGTGCCGGGGCGGTTGCTGGTGCTTGACGGCAAAAAGGCCTTTGCCATCGCCAGCCGGGCCTCGCCCGAGCTCGCCTTGCTGCGGGCGCTGGGCGCCTCGCTCGGCGGCAACCGTGCGTCGCCGGCGGTGGCCGCGTCGAGCGCGCTGTTGCCCGGCGGGCTCAGGGCCCTGGCGGCCACCGAACGGCTCGAGGTTTCGGCGCTGCCCAAAAACGGCACCGTCGACGTGACAATCCGCATCCGTCTCATCAAAGGCTAGAGTCGGAACGCATGGCGCGCCTGGGCCCCTACGAGCTGATTGATCGCTTCGCCATCGGCGGAGTCGCCGAGATTTATCGGGCCAAAGACACGCGCAACGGCGAGATCGTCGTCATCAAACGCATGCGGCCCGACCGCCCCTTCGAGCCCGAGCTGCACGCGGGCTTCTTGCGCGAGATGCAGGTGGCCCTGCAGGCCAAGCACAAGAACCTCATCAAGGGCTACGAGCTCGGCACCCACGGCGGCGTCGACTTCGGCGTCATGGAATACGTCGACGGCCAGGACATGGAGAGCGTGCTCGAGCGCGCCCGGCGCCAGAAGATCCAGGTGCCCTACGGCTTCGCCACGTTCGTGCTCTCCGAGATCCTCGACGGGCTCGATTTCGCCCACAAGATCAAAGACAACCGTGGCGAGATGCTCGGCCTCGTGCACCGCGACCTGGCGCCGAAGAACATCTTCATCCGCTACGACGGCGCCGTGCGCGTCGCCGACTTCGGTCTGTCGCTCGCGACCCGCCAGGAGATCGCCGAAGAGGTCGTCGGCACCCCCGGCTACCTCTCGCCCGAGCAGGCCAAAGGCGAGCAGCTCGACGCCCGCAGCGACGTCTTTGCCGCCGGCTGCATCCTCTACGAGCTCGTCGTCGGACAGCGCGCCTTTGACGTCGCTGGCAAGCGCGACAGCGACATGTTGCGCATGCACGGGCTCGGCAAGCACCGGCCGCTGACGCGCGACGTGCCCGAGCAGCTCGGCATGGTCATCGAGACCGCCCTGGCGCGCGATCGCGAAGACCGTTTCCAGAACGCGTTCGAGATGCGCCGCGCGCTCAAGCAGACCGAGCACCCGCCCGACGAAGCCCACACCCCCCTGGGCATCGCCACCCTCGTGCGCCGCCTGTTCGACGACGAGTTCAAGCGCACGCGCCTGCCAGGCAACCCGCTCCCCTTCATGAGCAGCTGAGCCGACGTGCTGAACGCCGTCATCGTGCTCCTCGTGACCGTCGGCCTGGGTCTGCCGGGCGTTCCCCGAGACGGGCCGGCGGAGACCTACGACAAGGTCCCCACGGGCGGCCCGCGGGTCCGGGTCGACGGCCACGGCAGCCGCTCCACCGAGCTGCGGACGCTGTCGCCCGAACGCGACAAGCCGCAGACGAATGTCCGCGCCCTCGACGTCCGCACCGTCGGCGTCGGGGGACGCATCCGCATCCGCGTCGTCAGCGACCGGTCGGCGTTTGTCGAGGTCACCGCCGAAGACAACCTGCTGCCGCACATCAGCGTCC